>DAOWEJ010000056.1 GCA_030638575.1 Deltaproteobacteria bacterium
AGAAATCTAGGAATAACGAAGTATAAGGCTGAATTATTTGTGAAGCTGCTCTCACAGGCCTTTATTCTTAACCCGATCTATCCGGAAGGAACCAATGTGCTGAAAGAGCCCAAAGTCTTGATGTTTCTTCCGTTTCGTCTCCTGTACAAGGAGTGGAACCAGTGTGTCGGGGCAATCCGGGAAGACTTTTTTGCCGAGATGCTTACGATAAAAGGTTACAAGTTCCATTACCTGAAAACAAAACGAGGAGCGAAGACTCCGGATTTTTTGGTAGAGTATGAGGATGATAGAATTGTCATTGAAGTTGGAGGAAAAGGAAAAGGTAGACAGCAATTTAAAGGGATAAAAGTTGAAAAGAAACTTATTTTGTCTCATGATTCAAAGACCGGAGGTGACAGGAAACCCTTATCTCTGCTTGGGTTTTTATGATTTGAAATACCAATATCCCCAGGACGTTGGCTTTATCAACAGCTTCCCGTCGGTTGTGGACGTTGAGCTTACCGTAGATGTTGATCGTGTGTCGTTTTAGTCATCAAACCACCGCAATGACCACCAAAAACAAAACTATTGCGGCATGGGCGGCAATAATTAGCGCGCGGTGGCGATAAAAGAACTCGTTAAATTTTTGGATGCGTTTAAATCCGCCAAAAAATCGCCTGCGCCTTTCCAGCTTCAGATACTTGGTGTTGCCTGAAGGGGAGTCACTTTGAAAGGCAATCGACGGAGAGATTGCATAGACCCCTTCGCCATAGCGACAAAACAGGCAATCATAGGCACCCCCCGGCCATGGGATCCTGACAATTTCCCGGGCAAAGTTCCGGTTCAGGGCATAGGCATGCGACAGGCTCCGATGTTTTACCTTTATAACTGCTTTGGACTCTGTCGGTTTAAGACCGTTGACCAGACACCCCAGCAGCAGGATTTTCCATTCTTTCTTAGATTGTAAAAACCGGGTACAGGCTTTTAATTTTTCCGGGTCGAAACGATCAAACAGGATATCGTCTTCAAAGATCAGAATATGACGGGCACCCGCGTCGAGCCCTTTTTGAATACATTTTATATGCGATTCATAGATACCTCTTTCAATATCTTCCGGGTGTTTGTCTCTTTCGACGATATAGAACTCAACACGGTCTAAAAGCCCTACTGCGGCAAACTGTCGCCTTGCCTCGGTTCGTCGATCTGTGCGTTCCCTAACCGAAACACAATATATTTTACAAAAAAAATCCCAGTCCATGGTTTTGAAGCAACCTCAAATGTCTTTTTTGTTTTATTTATTTCAGTTTTCTTTCTTACCTATCATTTAGCATCGCTTGTATATCTCGAAATTGTGCTCTGACTCTTCCTCCTGAAACTGCCATTACTATAGACAATACTGTACCAATTTCATCTTCAGTTATTCCTTCTTCCCTGGCCACGCCAAGAAAATGCTCAACTCAGGGATAGCAGGCAACAGCCATGGATGATGCAAGAAAAAGCAATAAAGTGGTTTTAGAGTCGAAAGTTTCGTTTTTTCGTACAGTATCGTAGAACTGGGAGTATAATTCATTAAGATTTTCGGGCAGCATGATTTCTCCTTATTTATGGCGAGGCTTCATTTTTATTTAATGGAAAAGTTGCGGAATGAGCTACAAAAGACTCATATCTTAATGATCGTAATATGACAATAATTATAAACAAAGGTATTATTTTAGCGGTCGGGGAGTTTTTCAATCTCTGCTCTTTCCGTCTGAGGAATAACCCTATCGCCCGTGCGATCCTTAACCATACTATCAGGGGATTGACCTGCGGCAGCTGTCTCGCTGAGATTAGATTTGAGCCAGCCCCAGTAGACAGATTCCCACGGCGGCAATGATCGTCTCTGCCTGTATGGGCTTTACGCAAAGGATAGGGGGCGTGTACAGAGTACTGTTCTCATCTGTTAAAGATCGCACGGGCGATAGGGTTATTCCTCAGGCGGACCGCTGATAATCAAAGAAGCCATAAGTGTTCAGAAAAATGGCCTTTGGGAAGAAACTCCCCGATCCCTCAAATAATTACAAACGAAGTAATCACGAACTGAATCAAAAAAACGAATAGGTATTTTAAAACCATTAATGATAAGTTGGTTTATCATCATCCTTCTTCTTATCACCATCTATGACTCCGAAGCGGGATCGTTTCCTTTTAAGCTGCCATTTAAGATACTTTAAATAGATTAAATTGGGATCGAATAGAGTTCCGGGCCCTTTAAAATAAATGTATCCAAAAAGAATACCGCCGAGGTGATATGCTCCGTACGGGTTGGCTTTGGCCAGAAAGGTCAATAAGGTTACTAAAACGGTTCCGTAACTAAGATACTTCGCCTTTATGGGCAAAATAAACATCAGCAGTATTGTAGCTTCAGGGCTTAACAATCCAAAAATGACTATAAGGGATAAAAGGCTTGGTAACATGCCCAAAAATGGTGCATTAAAACCGGATACGCTGCTAAAGGCAAGCCCGCATAAGGCTCCGCCAAGGGCAGATAAATAAAAAAGTATTAAAAAACGCCTGGAGCCAAAATATTGTTCAACCGGTGCGGCAAAAAAATAGAATACAATGCAGTTAATCAAAAAACTGATGGGCGCTTGAGGATTGTGAATAAAGGGATGGGTAAAAATTTGCCAGATATGAAAGCTCTTAAACTCAAAAGGGTATAGCTGGATAATTTCAACGAATGGAATTTTTAACCAGTGTTCAAATAAAAGTTCTAAGATATAGATGGCCCCGTAAATTATTAAAAGCCGCTTTCCAAGCCGTGTCAACTTCGTTCCGAACCTATATGACATTCTGTCCCCCCATCTTTTTAAGCAGGCCCGTTCATCACCCAACGGGCATGGCAGAGTTGGATGCTTTGATCTATCCGGTCCCGCGGCACCAGCAGCGAAATCCGAAATGAAGTGGTGGTGATGCCGGACACGGTGATATCATGCTGCTTCAGCAGGTCGATAGTCCTCAGTAAGGTCTGGTTGTTATGGTTCAGTCCTTCGCCAACAAGGGATACTGCCGCCAAATCGGTATCAAAGGCGATATCCGGACCGACTTTTTCCTTCATGCCGGCCTTGATCTGGTCCCAACCGTAAAGATGACCCGCTGATACCACAAAGGAGGCTTTGGATTGATCACTATTGTCGGCTATTTGAGTGACGTTGACTTCCTTGACCTGTACCTGTTCTGATTCCAGGTAGGAGACCGCATGCCGGAAACGTTTCAGAGCATCACTCCCGCTTAGCCGAATGCGCTCAATCCGTTCTTCTTTGACCACCGCCTGCACACCGATGATGGTGCCGGGCGAAAGTCTTCGAATGATCGTCTCTCGGCCGGGCTGGAAAGAGCTTCGAGCATAAATCGCAATATTTTTTTCTTTAGCGAATTGCACGGCGCGTGCGTTGAGCACCTTGGCCCCGGCAGTACTCATCTCCTGCATCTCCGGGTAAGAAATCTCCGGCAGATGACGGGCGTCGTCCACCACGGCCGGATCTGCCGAATAAACACCATCAACATCCGAGTAAATTTCGCAACGATCGGCATCCAGAGCAGCCGCCAGGGCTACCGCCGAGGTGTCCGAACCACCGCGACCCAAAGTGGTAATGTCCCGTTTATAGCTCACCCCCTGAAATCCGCCTATGATCACCACCTTGCCCTTGGCTATTTCATCCTGCACACGGAATGGGCGGACTTCGATAACCTGGGCGTCGTTGTGCCGGTCGTTGGTGATAATGCCGGCCTGGGAACCGGTCAGTGAAACCGCGTCAATGCCGAGTTCATGAAGGGCCATGCAAAGCAAGGCCATGGTAATCCGCTCTCCGGTTGAAAGGAGCATATCCATTTCACGTCGAGGCGGTGTAGAAGAAAAATCGCGGGCCATGGATAGAAGGTTATCGGTGGTCTTTCCCATCGCCGAAACAACCACAGCGACATCGATTCGCTGACGTTTCACTTCGGCGATAAGACGGGCGATTTTACGCAGCTTATCCACGTCAGCAACACTGCTGCCTCCGTATTTTTGTACAATACAAGTCATTTGTGAAAGTCCTTTATTTTGCCGTAAACCATGTGACCCTTTTTCTTTGTTATCTTGTAACTACTCACGTAGTCAGGCTGAAGCTGTTTAGACTGAACCAGGCTTCGCTTCCAGCTACGCCCCGGCAAGGGGCTGAAGGGGTCAGCAGAACACGATTGCCGTATTTTGGCGGAAATATCTGATTCTTGCACCAAACATGGCTTCAAAATGCGCTTTTTCCTAACAGTCTTCAGTCTTCGGCCTATCCACCTGAGTAGTTACGTTATCTTTATTCTTTTATAACCGGCTAACCTGCTTCACCTTTTTAACTCGATCACTTATTTCAAGGTAGCAGTTAAAAGCCTTCATCGGCTCATCAAAGGGATCACAAAAATAATCTTGAATCCTTTTTAATGAAAATTTCCCCCTTTTTAAAGCATAATATAGTCTGTTACCCAGGATATAACCCAGCTGGGTGCTGAACATCCGAGTAACAACGGATCGACTGTTATATTGGAGAAAAAACTTATTAATAAATTCCGTTGCATCAGAGGTTTTTCTCTGCAAGTAAAAATGCTGCAAAATATACCGGGCAACCTGTTCGATTTCCTGATCGGTATGTTTAAGTTCACCGCTCTTTACCTGACCTAAAAGCATTCTGATGGAATTTTCTGAATGTGACTTTCGCTTTTCGTTGATAAATTTACTGCCGAAAAAACCCAGACATTCCGTGATGACATTCCGATAAAAACGATCAAAAGCACTGACAGATTTTTTTAAAGGTCCCCTGAGAACCACATTTAAAAAATGAGATGCTTCTTCTGCAGCCATGTTAATGTTTGAGTTTGCCAGGTAGATAAGATACGCATTTTCACCTGAAGCATCGTATTCTAAAAGAAATCCCTCTTCTTTTTTTATCTTACTTCGGATGAGTCGAAGTCGGCCCTTGAACTCTGGAGTGTTATGAACGAACTCCATAAAATCCAGATTGTTCGGATAGTAAATATTCAATTTTTCCAGGGCATCCTCAGGAAAATCCAGATCGAGAATTGAAGCGAGGGTGTTAACCATTTCATGCACCATTCCCCCCCTGTCTTCAAAAGCATCATCTTCCCAATCCTGATGCACCGGAAAATAAGCGTCTTTGGAATATTCAAACCAGTTTAAATAGGACTGGATTTTATTCGCCGGCATCGTATTCATCACGCAGTATTTATTGTCATTGATTTTGAGAACATCCGATTCTTCCAGGTTCCGGCTGCATAGTTTCCAGTAAAGGTTTTCAGCATTCTGGAAAATAATAAGGGATTTTACGGGCTCGTCCAGCAGCTTCAGCAACCGCTCTACATTTTTTGGAAGATGGTTGGGTGATATGTGATAATCGCCGTCAACAACATAAATCAGCTTGTCGGGATTCTTAATAAAAGCCTTAGCGATGATACGGGCCGAGTACCTGTCACGCTTCCTTAATCTTTTAATCCCCTCAAAATCATCAATTTCGGTATTAATGCCCAGTATCGGGATTTGATTATTCCGGCAAAAAGAAATAATAGGACTCCAATTACCCCAATGAAAGGGCCACTTTTGGGCATAATCGATTCTTTCAAGAAACATTTTTTCTGATAATTCTCCAGCCATAAACCGATGGATATGCTTTTGATCACGTTTATGAAACATCTCCAGGCACATGATAATATCCCTTTTGCCCTTAATTTCCCTGAGGATTCGCAGCACGGAATATTGAGACTGTTTTAGCGTGTGATAGTCGCCATGATAGACTATGTCAGCAGCCAGGACCTTTTTAATCAGTTCTGTTTTATTGGAAATTTCCTCATACGATTTTAAATAGCGTAAATACTCCCTTTCATAAATATCAATTCCGGGGTTATGTCCTAAACTCTCACGAACCAAATTGACATTTCGGCGATAATTCTTTTTTTGAATTTGGATAAGCTGGTCTCTTAGTTTTGTCACCTGGGTTCCGCCTTTGGATCTTTTTATTCTAAATGCGATACAAAATACGGATATTATATCGAAAGTGGGGCAACTATTCAAGAATAATGCAAAAGGGACAAGATCGGGGTAAAAAACAGCTCATAAACCCTAACCCGGTTAAACCGGAAACAACAAAATACAAATACCATATTTCAAATAAATTCTAAATTACAATATCCAAATCTTGATGAATTCGTAAAAAGTCATTTTTTTCACCACTGAGCTCACAGAGAACACAGAGAATAACTTATTTTATTAAGTAGTTATCTCCGTGGTCTCTGTGGTCTCGGTGGTCTCGGTGGTAAATTCGACTTTGAAAAATGACAACATGATACTTGCATTCTTACTTTATATGTGTTTGACTTTTCAGGTATTTTGTAACCAACCTCCTTGCTTGCCGGGCCTTCATCAATCAAGGAGCGTCTACAAATTTGTGCATTGAACGGCAGAGCCTTTTCAATTCTCAACCCGCAAATCCCGAGTGTATTATCGAGGATTTAGTATTTCAGATCTTTGTAAAAAGATATGAAAAAGCTAACAATGGAAAAGCAGTGATTGCAATAAAGTTAAATATGTCTCAGCTAACTAGTGTTTTATCCCGTGGATAAAGGGAGAAGACAAGATCAATTATTCAACCATGATAAAATTAAGTAATTTGCACAAGTCATACGTCACAGGCAGCAATCGTCTTCATGTATTAAAGGGGATTAATCTGCACATTAAAGAAGGGGAACTGGTTTCCATTATGGGCTCGTCAGGCTCAGGAAAATCAACCTTGCTGAATATTATCGGAATACTTGATTCTTATGATTCCGGGGAATATCGCTTAAATGATACCCTGATAAGCAATATGAACGAAACAAAAGCCGCCATTTTTAGAAATGAAATTTTAGGATTTGTGTTTCAATCTTTTAATCTCATTTCCTTTAAAAACGCCATGGAAAATGTTGCCTTGCCCCTCTATTATCAGGGGATAAGCCGAAAAGATCGAAACAGGATCGCCCTTGAATACCTGGACAAAATGGGTATTCGTGAGTGGGCAGAGCACCTGCCGGGCGAACTGTCAGGCGGCCAGCAACAGCGGGTGGCTATTGCGCGGGCGATTGTAACGAATCCAAAAGTTATTCTGGCTGATGAGCCCACCGGCGCTTTGGATACCGAGACGTCCTATGGGCTAATAGATCTGCTTAAAACCATCAACCGGTCGGGAATAACCATCGTTATTGTCACCCATGAACACGATATCGCAGCCAGGACAGACAGGGTTATTCGATTAAAAGACGGTATTATTCAAAACCATGAGTAAAGAATAATCGGTAACCGTTCACAGTTCAGGGTTCACGGTTCAGAGGTTAATTGCTTTGCGATTTTCTTTATCTTTTTACTTTTAAGTTCAGTACAAGCTCGGTTACTGCCCGCACATGCCTTGCAGTGGCAGGCAGGGATGTATCATAAAATCTAATACATTTAACGACAGATTCACAATCAAAACTTTCTATCACGGGAGCATATGTCATATACAACCCAAATCAGTTTAACCTTGAACCTCTGAACCTTTAAACCGTGAACGGTTACAAATAATGATTATCGACCTTGATAAATTCCAGGAAATTTACAGCACAATCCGGAAGAACAGGTTAAGGACCTTCCTGACCGGCTTCAGCGTGGCCTGGGGGATTTTTATGCTCATAATTTTACTGGGATCAGGTACAGGACTAGAAAAGGGTGTCAAAAGCCTTTTCAAGGACGCCACCAATAGTATCTGGGTTAGGCGGGGGCAGACAAGCATCCCTTATAAGGGCCTCCAACCCGGCAGGCGCATACAGTTTACCAATGCCGATTACGAAGATGTAAAAACGAATGTAAAAGGAATTGAATACATTACTGCAAGGTTTTACAGATGGAGTAACAACAAAATTACGTACAAGAATGAAAGCGGCGCGTTCAGCATTATTTCGTGCCATCCTGAGCATCAATATCTGGAGAATACTATCATCATAAAGGGAAGACACATAAATCAGATTGACATTGATCAATTTCGCAAAGTAGCTATTATCGGGACAGAAGTTGAAAAAATACTCTTTAAGAATGAATCTTCTCTGGGCAAATATGTCAATATCAATTCAATTCCCTTTAAAGTAGTGGGCGTTTTTTCCGACGCTGAAGAACGTGTTGTGAGCCTAATATACCTCCCCATTTCAACTGCGCAAAGAATCTTTAGTGGTTCAAATCGAATCCACATGTTTGCGTTCACCACAGGCGCCGCTTCAGTGAAAGAAAGCCTGAATATGGAAGACGTGGTGCGTAAGAAACTGGCGGCACGCCACAACTTTTCCTTAGAAGACGAAAAAGCGGTCAATATATGGAATAATGTAAAATTCTATCAAAAATTTATAAATCTATTCAAGGGGATCAGGATTTTTATATGGATTATAGGAATCGGAACAATCGTTGCCGGCATCGTGGGTGTCAGTAACATCATGCTCATAGCTGTCAAAGAAAGAACAAAAGAAATCGGCATTAGAAAGGCACTAGGGGCCACGCCTCTGTCGATTGTAACTTTGATTTTAACCGAAGCCGTAATTATCACTTCAATCTCCGGTTACATCGGACTGGTAACAGGAGTGGGTGCCATTGAGCTGGCTGCAAAATATCTCCCACAAACCGAATTTTTTCAGAATCCGGAAGTTAATTTTCAAGCAGCCATAGGCGCTATCATACTGCTTATAATCGCAGGGTCGCTGGCAGGGTTGATTCCTGCTCGAAGAGCGGCCAATATAAAACCGGTTGAAGCATTGCTGGAAGAATAGTAACTTGTAGCTCATAGGTCATAGCTGATAGCTCATAGTGCAATGATGAAAAAGCCTTTTTCCTGGAAGAATAGAGAGCCATAGAGAGTAAGATACTCGATTTTGGATGCTTGATGCTCGATGCTGCTCGATACTCGATGCTCGATACCTGTTTTTAACCGGAAGGTATCGAGTATCCAGAAACCAGTATCCAGTATCGAGAGACCAGTATCCAGCATCAAATACACAAGGGCTTCATAAGGTGTAATAAAAATATTTTACCCCAAAAAGCACAAAATTTACAAATAAGAAACTATATATGATTTTTGATAAAGACAATTGGCAGGAAATATTCAGCGCTTTAAAAAAAAACAAGTTGCGTGCGGCCTTAACAGCATTTGGTG
>DAOWEJ010000029.1 GCA_030638575.1 Deltaproteobacteria bacterium
ATTTGCAACTTGCATCCATATCAGGCGGTTCTGATCTTAACGGATGCTTTGCTCTTGGAAACCCCATGGGGCCGGTTTATGCAGGTGAGTTGCAGTGCAGGGGTCTTGGCATGAAAGTCGAAGCTTTTGACGATAATGGAAAACCTGTTGTTAATCAGCAGGGGGAGCTGGTCTGCACAGCGCCTTTTCCTTCCATGCCGATATATTTCTGGGAAGATCCTGAAAACAGCAAATATCACAGCGCCTATTTTAACGTCTATCCAAATATCTGGCGACACGGAGACTTTATAGAGATCAATGACATGGGCGGCGTAACGATGTACGGGAGATCTGATGCAACCTTGAATCCCGGCGGTGTGCGAATCGGAACAGCCGACATTTATCGTCTGGTTGAACAGATGGATGAGGTAGAAGATTCTGTAGTAATAGGTCAAAACTGGAAGAATGATATTCGGGTAATCCTTTTTGTCAAGCTTGCGCAGGGGTATGAATTAACAGAGGAGATAAAAGGGAAAATAAAAAGTGTTTTAAGGGCAAATGCATCACCCCGTCATGTGCCTGCAAAGATATTAAGCGTGCCCGCTGTTCCCTATACTTTAAACATGAAAAAGGTGGAGCTGGCAGTCAAGAAAGTTGTAGAAAACAAACCGGTGCTCAATAAAGATGCTCTTAGCAACCCGGAAGCGTTAGATTATTATGGTAACATAAAAGAGCTGCAGGAAGATTGATGGCGTCGTAGAAAGTCCCATCTACTGCGTTGCAGCGGTTTTTCAGGAACTCGACATACTATATGTATAGTCTCGTCCCTGAAAAACCACTGCGCCTTTTTATCCCGCTGAAGCGGGAGACTTTTTACGAAACCGTCAAGATTAATTAGAAAAGATACCGGAGATTTAAATGACAGACAACTTTCAAATCTTTCCCGTGGGTATTATCAGGAAAAAAAATGATACGGTTTTAATTGAAATCGATGAAAAGTATAATGATGCTCTTTTAGGAATAGAGCAGTTTTCCCATATAAACGTTCTGTACTGGTTTCACGAAAACGACACTCCTGGAAGTAGAAGCACATTGCAGGTTCATCCTTGCAGAAATAAAAAAAATCCCCTGACAGGGGTGTTTGCCACACATTCCCCGCACAGACCTAATCTCATTGCTCTATCTCTGTGTAAAATTTTATCTATTGATGGAACAACCATTGAAATAGACAAAATTGATGCCTTTGACGGCTCTCCGGTTATTGACATAAAATGCTTTTTTCCTACAAAACTCTCAATACCGGATGTCCGGGTACCCGACTGGGAGAGAAAACAGGACTAAAGAATGCTTTCCGATCTTTCCGGCCAGATTGAAAGAATCACATACACAAACGAGGAAAACGGCTTTACCATTGCCAGGGTAAAGGTTTACGGGCAAAGAGATCTGGTTACGGTAGTCGGAAACCTCATGGCGCCAACCCCTGGTGAAATCCTTAAAATGCGCGGCGAGTGGGCCAATCATCCAAAGTTCGGTGAACAGTTCAAAGTAGTTGAATATGAAACTAAAGTTCCGGCAACTGTTTACGGAATTCAAAAATATCTGGGCTCAGGGCTTATTAGAGGGCTTGGCCCTGTTATAGCAAAACGGATTGTAAAAAAATTTGGAAAAAGAACGCTGGATGTTATAGAAAATGAAATTTCCAAGCTGGCTCAGGTAGAAGGTATCGGGAAAAAGCGTATAGCTATGATAAAAAAGGCCTGGAGCGAGCAGAAAGAAATCCGGGATGTAATGATTTTTCTGCAGTCCCATGGTGTCAGTTCAGGTTATGCCACGAAGATATTTAAAGAATATGGAAATCGGTCCATAGCGGTAGTAAAACAGAATCCTTACAGGCTTGCAACCGATATTTTCGGGATAGGGTTTATAACTGCCGACAGTATTGCTGAAAAATTAGGTTTTCCAAAAGATTCCGAACAAAGGGTTGAAGCCGGTATCCTTTATGTACTCCACAAACTCTCAGATGACGGTCATGTCTATTATCCATATGAAGAACTTGTTGTAAAGAGCCGGGAAATTTTAGGCGTTGACAGAGAAGCTGTTGTAAAGGCCCTTGGAACCCTGGCTACCGACAAAAAAATAGTTTTCGAGGATTTAAACGAGAGCATTGAAGAGTTTAAAGAAAATAAAAAAGCAGTATATCTGGCGAAGTTCCACCTGTGCGAGGTCGGCATTGCCGACCGGCTAAAACTGCTTTCTTCATCACCCAGATCGATTCGCAGTGTGGATACAAACAGAGCAGTAGAATGGGTGCAAAAACAGCTTTTAATTACTCTTGCCCAAAACCAGATCTCGGCGGTACGCTCTTCCCTTGAAAAAAAAGTTATGGTTATCACAGGGGGGCCGGGCACAGGAAAAACCACAATTATAAATGCAGTTTTAAAAATCTTTTCCATGTTAAAGGTAAGGATAATGCTGGCTGCACCAACGGGCAGAGCTGCAAAACGGATGAGCGAAACTTCAGGTTTTGAGGCCATGACCATTCACAGGCTTCTTGAGTTTAGCTTTGCAAAGGGGGGCTTTCAGAGAAACGAGGAAAGGCCGCTTAGTTGCGATCTTCTAGTTGTGGATGAAGCCTCCATGATAGACATTGTTTTAATGTACCATCTTTTAAAAGCCATCCCTCAAGGTGCTGTTTTTATTCTTGTGGGGGACGTGAACCAACTTCCCTCTGTAGGTGCCGGGAATATTCTAAAAGATATCATTGAATCGGATACCATAGAAGTAGTTGAGTTAAACGAAATATTTCGCCAGGCAAAAGAAAGCAGGATTATCGTAAATGCCCACAAAATAAATCAGGGTGTTATCCCATCCTTTGAATCTTCTTATCAGTACGGTCCTGAAAATGATTTTTATTTCATCCAGCAGGAAGAACCGGAAAGAGTACTTGAGACTATACTTGAACTTGTAAAGGGCCGGATACCCGGCCGTTTTGGATTTGATCCTGTAAATGATATTCAGGTAATGACGCCCATGCATAAAGGAGTGGTAGGAGCAGGCAATCTGAACAAAAAATTGCAGGAAGCATTAAATCCAGGTCGGGGCGATGTGATGCGAGGAGACCGGATTTTCAGGGTCAATGATAAAGTGATGCAGATTAGAAACAATTATGACAAGGAGGTTTTTAACGGGGACATCGGAAGAATTGCAAGGATCCATCCTGAAGATCAGCAGCTTATTATCTCATTTGACGGCAGGGAAGTAATTTTTGAGTTTTCGGATTTGGATGAAATCGTTTTAGCCTATGCGATTTCCATACACAAATCCCAGGGTTCTGAGTTTCCTGCTGTGGTTATTCCTATCTTAACCCAGCATTATATCCTTTTGCAGCGAAATCTGATTTACACGGCAGTAACAAGGGGCAGAAAACTGGTAGTAATGGTCGGAACCCGCAAAGCGCTGGCAATCGGGGTGAACAACAACAAAACAAAAAAGCGGTTTACGTATCTAAAACAACGGTTATGTTGAATATATGCTTCTTTGAGACCTTTGAAAAACGGCACTTTTCGAAGGCTGCGCTTATCTGCCCGATTAGCGCTAAAGCTTCACTAAAGTGCCTGCGTCAGGCGAAAATTATCATTTTTCAAAGGTCTCTCTTTATTAAGATCGTAAAACAGGCTTTTTAGCGAAATCGTCTATTCCTTAAATCCGTAATGAAAGATTTTGTATTCTGTTTCTCCCCCAAGCAATGAATCTATCTTGCCTTGAATTTCCTTTTTATCTTTGCTTTGCAACCAGTCTTTCCAGTCATCAGAAGACTGCCATGTGCTAATCACCATAAATTCTTCCGGATTATCAAGATTCCTTAATGTTTCACCGGAAATATAACCGACATGATTTGTAGCCAGACTTCTCATTTGCCTGAAAAGGGGTATTAAATCCTTTGCCATTTTTTCAGGCACGATTCTTTTTATAAGAACTTTTACAGCCATTTTACCCTCCTTGTAAAGGATTTGTATGTAATTCAAGAACATGTATACATCAATACACTAAGATGGTCAAGTGAAAAACATTACAACCAAACAATAAATTCAAGTTTGGCATTTAACAGTAGTTTTTAAAAATATTTTCCGATTGGAATGCCTACAAGTCCTTCTCAATCACCGGTTAGGCTATCTTCATGCATATGACTCTTCACATAATCGCGCGCTTTTCCAACAGCATCTGCGATTTCTTTCGATTTGGGCAGGGTTGCTTCAATCTGATCTAAATATTTTCTATTTTCAGCAGCCTTAAAGGAAGGAGTATAATTGAGGTCAAAAACCCAGCTTATCTGAAGCAGCTTAAAGTCGTTTAATGTCTTTAAGTCTTCCAAACGTCCGATTTTATTATTCATTAATGCTTCAATAATTTTCTGAGACCAGACCGGATCATTAGGAAGACCTAACTCTATTGCAGAGTTTTGGTGCTTATCGCGTTCATGATAGTAATCTATAACAACTTTCCATATATCAAGCTTGTCCGCATCCCGCAAAAGCCGCATGTATAAAAGGGCTTTTTCATCATTTATATCTGGAAGTGCTGCAGCATTGTGATATGCAATAGCAGAGGCTATAAGGCGTTTTTCATCTTTTGTGTTTTCAGAAAGAACATTATGAACTGCCATTTGTTGCAATCCAAGCTTGGCATGGTTTTCAGAGGCCTTATCGCTGAAGGTCCCGTACAGTGTATACTGCTCAAATCGGCCGATATCATGAAATAGAGCCATGGTTTCTGCAAGTATCAAATCGTAATCCGAAAGACCCATAGCTTTGCCGATCATGATAATATTTTCGCATACACGCTTTGTATGATTTTCTTTCAAGAGTATAGGATGGTTGTATTTTGAATCATCCGTATAATAGCCGGAGACATAGCCGTTAAACCAGGTTTTCAGGCGAGCAAGATCTTTTCGGTTCATAAATATTTTTTTTCAATAAAGTCTGCCAATTCTCTTATTTCTTCCAGGCCGAATATTGGAACATTAAGATTTTGCTTTGTATTTGTAACAAAGGCAATCAGATTGCTGTCACCAGGACAAAGGGGGTTTTTGTGTTTTTCAACCCGAAAAATCTCAATTTTAGGTTTATTTTCCTTTTTAAAACCTTCGGTAATTACAAGATTCATGTCCGGAAAATACTTTTCAAGATCGTCTAAAGTTTCATGACTTTCATTCTTAACCATTGCTATCTTTCCGGAAGAAGCAACAACAACCGTATCTGCACCGGCTTCTTTATGCCGCCAGCTGTCTTTTCCCTTTTTGTCTATGTCAAATCCCTTAGAGGCGTGTTTTATGGTACCGATTCTGTATCCCCGACTTTTCAGTTCGGCGATCAGTTTTTCTATAAGGGTGGTTTTTCCTGACTCTGATTTACCTACGATAGATATAATTTGTGGCATTGTAGTTATACATTTACCCCGGTTAATTAATTTAGACGGTCTCGTAAAAAGTCTTTGAATAAGCGCCGGATGGCTAAGTAGAAAGTTCAATATACAAGGCGCAGTGGTTTTTCAGGGACGAGGCAATACATGTAGTATGCCGAGTGTCTGAAAAACCGCTGCAACGCAGTAGATGGGACTTTCTACGACGCCATCAATATTATGGTTTCAGTGGAAAATTAAGCTGCAAAACAAATATTGTCAAGCCAAATAAAATAATGTAAATAGCAAGGAGCTAGGAGCCGGAAATGATTCCTCTTTCAATAGATGATACGTTCAAATTTTCATGTTCAAAAAAAGTGCCATGTTTCAATCAATGCTGCAAAGATTTAAACCAGTTTCTGACCCCTTACGATATACTTTGCCTTAAAAACCATCTTGGTATGACAAGCGAAGCTTTTCTGGAGCGCTACACCACTCAACACACGGGGCCTGAAACAGGTTTTCCTGTCATTGCATTAAAACCGGATGATTCTTTAAAATTGAAATGCCCTTTTGTTACGCCATCAGGATGTAGTGTATATGATGCCCGTCCTTCATCATGCCGGATGTATCCCCTTGCCCGCGCAGTATCCCGTTGCCGGAAAACAGGCAAAACCACTGAACATTTTGCACTTATGAAAGAACCCCATTGCCGTGGTTTTGAACAGAAAAAGACTCAGACGGTCCGGCAGTGGGTTAAGGGTCAGAAAATAACTAATTGCAATAAAATGAACGACTTACTCATGGAAATCATCAGCCTGAAAAATAGCACCATGCCTGGTCCGCTGGATATTAAATCGAGTCATTTTTTTCATATCGCCCTTTATAATCTTGACGGATTCAGATCCCACATATTTGAAAAAGGGTTATTAAATGATTTTCACCTTGATTCTGACACACTGGAAGCCGTAAAAAATGACGATGTAGAGCTATTAAAACTTGGACACAGATGGATAAAGCAAATACTTTTTACGGATTTATAAAGAATGATTTAAGAGCAGGTGACTTATGGACTCACAAACTTCTAATATGGATTCGGAATCCGGAATCCAGGACAAAGTCGCTCTGGTACTCGGAGCCATTAAAGGTATTGGAAAGGGAATAGGGCTTGCCCTTGCAAATGAGGGAGTAAAGGTTGCGCTTACTTATTTTGACTGGGAAGAAAGCCTTGAGGAGATGAAGCACGATTTTACCCAAACCGGCACACAGCATCTTGTTATCAGAGCAAACCTTCTGAAAACCTTTAAAATTCAAGGGGTTATTCAAAACGTCCTGGATCATTTCGGACGCCTTGATATTCTCATCAATAATATTGAACGGGGTGGCTGGCCTGTTGTTCACGGACCCTATGTTAAAGAGCAGTGGGATCTTGAAATGGAGACCTCCCTTCGTGCAAAAAGATGGGTTTTTGATGCTGCTCTGCCTTATCTTAAGGCATCCGGGGATGGCGTTGTAATAAATTTTTCCTCTATTGCCGGAATAGTAGGAAGATCGGGACCGGCCGGCTATATTTTTAATGAAGGATATTCAGCCGCAAACCGCGGAGTATCTCTTTTAACTGAAACATGGGCCAGGCTGGGGGCACCAGAGGTCCGGGTCAATGAAATCATGCTCGGTATTGTTGAAACCCGGCATGGTGAAAAAACAAGGGGTTGGGAGCTTCTCACTGAAGAACAGAAAAAGGCCATAATTGACCATACCCTGCTTCAACGAACCGGAACCATTGAGGATGTTGTTAAGACCGTACTTTATATTATACAAGATGCCCCGTTTATGACCGGAAGTGTGTTAAGAATTGATGGCGGCTATGTTCTTGGCGGAGAAAAAATGGCGCCCATGCCAAAAGGGGTGGAGGATATATGATGCCTACCTTAGCCTTATATCCTTGGTTCGGATTCCCCAGATGAAGAATTTCAACCACTTAAAACCGAACTTCATAAGCGCTGTATCATCTGTTTTCAGTTTTTTGAGAAGGGCTGATTTTACCTTGTAGCGTTTTAAAAAACTGCTGTTAAACACGAATTTTCGAAACCGGTCGATATTATAAGTGGCCATGAAAGCCATCTTCCCCTTTGGGCCGTCCGGCCCTTCGCTGCCCCATGGATCAGCCTGAAACAGACGCTTTACTTCGGCCCATTTGTTGGTCATTTTACTATATATGACAGCATCTTGATCTTTGGCCCATGTTCCGGTTGTCCATTCAGTGTTTTCCTTTTGTCCGAGGCAAAAATCAGGAGGTCTGTAAAAATAAATCTCTTTTGTTTTTTTAGTTTTAGCATTAAAAAGAGACCCCTGTTCCACCGGAAACATACGGCATGCGTCGGGGCGGTCAGGATATACTGCGCAGCCCGATTCCGTTAGAAAAGGACAGGTCTTCTCCTCATCTTCCGACATGTGTAAAAGGATTTCCGGAAAAAAACTGGTCTCGCGCAGCACAACGTCGACATATTTATCTAAAAACTCATCAGAAGAAATTCCCAGCCGGTTTTTCAGCCTGACAACATCGTAAGGATACAAAAAAAGGTTAAGGTTTCGACAGCACAGATTAAAGCAGTCGAGCTTTGAATGGCATTGGAACTGAAATGTATCAGCATCTTCAAGCCTTCTGCCGGGCAACTCATCCAGTTTATCTGTATCTACATATTTCATAATTATTTTTTCGCACGGAGGTTTATCCCACTATCCTAACCCGGACAAACCGGAAACAACAAATTGCAAGCATCCATTCTCTGTAGCAGGCTACTGCGAAGGATGAACCAAATTCCAAATAAATTCCAAATTACAATATCCAAATCTTAAATAGGATTAAAAACCAATAGTTGTTTGCCAGCATTGTAATTTATTTGTCATTTGTTTTTTGAATATTGTGATTTATTTGTCTTTTGGCTATTGTGATTTATTTGCTATTTGTCTTTTGTTTTCTGACATAAAAACACGAATTTCAGGATTAAAGTACTAAATGTTATTCGGTTTTCTTAATTTTCTGATTTGACACTGTAAATTTATACAGCTAAAATAGCAGTTAAAACAATAGAGGTCAATTATGAACAGCTATACTGCCAAAACAGTTTGATAGAATAACAGCTCTGGCACTTTGCTGGTTGCCCCGCTTTCAGCGGGGCTTTGCTCCAACTGGTTTTCGGACTTTACTTTAAGATATTTATTGATAACTATATGAAAATACTCTCTATAGCAGATCATGTTGAACCTGTTCTATATGATCAATTCGATGCAGGGCGCTTTCGGGGAGTCGACTTGATCCTTTCCTGTGGCGATCTTCCACCGGAATATCTTTCTTTTCTCGCAGCCAGGTTTAATGTTCCTCTCTATTATATTCTGGGAAATCATGATATCCGGTTTGATTCAAAGAGACCGGATGGATGTATTGATCTGCACGGCAGAATGGTTAATTTTCGGGGGATTAATATTCTGGGGCTTGAAGGCTCCCGCTGGTATAACGGTGGTCGATATCAATACACCGAAAGCCAGATGCGAAAAATAGCCAGAAGCCTTCGAATAAAAATCTGGATTAAAGGAAAAGTCGATATTATAATTACACATGCTCCTCCACGGCATATCCATGATGCAGAAGATCCATGTCATAAAGGCTTTAAAATATTTCGCCGGCTTATTGACCGCTACTCTCCAGGCTATTTTATTCATGGGCACATTCATTTTAACTTTACTGATCCATCTCATCGAATAAGCATTATAAACAGGACAAGAGTAGTTAACACTTATGGGTATTACCTTTTTGAAATTG
>DAOWEJ010000065.1 GCA_030638575.1 Deltaproteobacteria bacterium
ATTTGGCAATAGCATTAAAAACACTGTCAATAGGACCGTTTCCGTAATCTGCGCCCTGCACAGACCTTCCGTTTATTTCGAGCTTTACACTGGCCATGGGAATAACAGTTGTTCCGCTGGTCACATTAAGATATTCAAGACGGAATATGTCTTTTGTACGCAGGATTCCCTCTGTAACGATTACTTCCAGATCTTCATCAACAACATGTTTTTTCTTATCCGCAAGCTCTTTAAATTTCTTAAAGACCAGTTTTAATTCTTCGTCGGAAAGATCATACCCCAGCTCCTTTAAACGAGAGCGTAAGGCATGCCTCCCGGAATGTTTTCCCAGCACTAACGTATTTGCTCTCAGGCCGATGGTTTCAGGCTTCATGATTTCATATGTCATTGGATTTTTCAGCACGCCGTCCTGATGAATTCCGGCTTCGTGTGCAAATGCGTTTGCGCCTACAATCGCCTTGTTAGGCTGAACAATAATACCGGTAATCATGCTGACAAGCCTGCTTGTCGGGTAAATTAAGTCTGTTTTGATTCCAGATGACATTGGCAGGAAATTTGGCCTTGTGTGAAGTGCCATTATAACTTCTTCCAAAGATGTATTTCCGGCCCTTTCACCGATTCCATTAATCGTAACCTCTGCCTGCCTGGCACCGGAGCTGATGCCTGCAAGGGTATTTGCCGTAGCAAGGCCAAGATCGTTATGGCAATGTACACTTAATACAGTCTTGTGAATATTGGGGGTATGGCTGATGACATATTTTACAAGGTCGGAAAATTCTTCAGGAATAGCGTAGCCTACAGTATCCGGCAGGTTAACCGTCGTGGCGCCGGCTTCGATGGCTGCCTCGAATACTTTACATAAAAAATCACGGTCACTCCTTGTTCCGTCCTCAGCTGAGAACTCCACATTATCCGTAAACGACCCGGCATACTTGACCGCTTCTATGGCCGTTTTTACTACCTCATCCCGTGTCATTTTAAGTTTGTAGTCCATATGGATATCGGATGTGGCGATAAATGTGTGTATCCTTGGTTTAGCTGCATGGCGGATTGCATTCCAGGCAATGTCGATATCTTCTTTTGATGTTCGTGCCAGAGCTGTAACTTCTGTCTTTTTAAGCTTTTGTGCTATCTGTGAAACTGCATCAAAATCTCCCTGTGATGCTGCCGGAAAGCCGGCTTCGAGTACATCCACACCCAGTTTTTCCATTTGAACGGCAAGACGCATTTTTTCTGCTGCATTCATGCTGGCTCCGGGAGATTGCTCCCCATCCCTTAAAGTCGTATCAAAAATGTATACTCGGTCTTTCATGGTTTTAACTCCTTTTTTGAATAAATTGCTCTGTAATTTATTAGATGATAGCTCATAGCTGACAGCTGATAGCTCATAGTATAATGTTTAGTAACTACTCGCGTAGTCAGGCTGAAGCTGTTTAGACTGAAGGCTGAAGGGATAATAAGAGTACAATTTCCGTGCTTTGGCGGAATGTGATTTTTGCACCAAACATGGCTCCAAAATGCGCTTTTTCCTAACAGTCTTCAGCCTTCAGACTATCTACCTGAGTAGTTAAAATGATTGAATCCTTCAGACTATGAGCTATCAGCTATCAGCTGTGAGCTTTTTCCACTGATTTTACTTTGAAAGCTTATACTGAAAACTGTCTGCAAGGGCGTGCCAGCTTGCCTCTATTATGTCTTCAGAAACGCCGATGGTACTCCAGATATCATACTGGTCCCGTGACTCTATGAAGACGCGTACCTTTGCAGCGGTTCCTTCCCGTCCGTCGATAACCCTGACTTTGAAATCGACAAGACGCATGGAATCAAGATCAGGAAAGAAGTTGTCAAGAGCCTTTCGCAGGGCATTATCCAATGCACTGACCGGGCCGTTGCCTTCAGCCGCCGTTATCTCTTTCAGACCATCTACGGCTATCTTGATGGTTGCGTGGGATGAACAGGGTTGATTTTTATCCTTTTCGATTGTTATCCTGAATGATTCAAGTTCAAAAACAGGTTTAAATTGTTCAGTGAACTTTTCCACAAGGATTTTAAAGGAACCTTCCGCTACATCAAACTGGTAGCCTTCCTGTTCCATATCTTTTATTTTGGCTAATATTTTTTGACTGTCATGTCCGTTAGCGCTAAGATCGATTCCCAGCTCTTTGGCTTTATATTCGACATTACTTTTTCCGGAAAGATCGGAAATTAGAACTCGTCTCATGTTTCCGACAAGTTCCGGGTCAATATGTTCGTATGCTCCGGGTATTTTGGTAACAGCGCTCACATGGATACCACCTTTGTGAGCAAAAGCGCTTTTACCGACAAAAGGCCTGCTGTTTAACGGGATCATGTTGGCGGTTTCACTAACAAACCTGGATAGTTTCCTTATTTTTTCAAGATTTTCCTTGGTGATACAGAGACGATCCATCTTTAAACTAAGAATCGGAATTATTGAAGTAAGGTCGGCATTACCACATCTTTCTCCATACCCGTTAATAGTGCCCTGTACCAGGACAGCACCGGCTTTTACAGCAGTTATGGAATTTGCAACAGCCAGGCCGCTGTCATTATGAGTGTGAATTCCTATCTTTATCGGCGCATCGTTTGTGTATTTTTCATTAAAAGAATTATATACATGGCTTGTGATGGACTCTATGTCGAATGTGAGTGTTCCCCCGTTTGTGTCACACAGGACAATGATATCTGCTCCTCCTTCAACGGCTGAAAAGATTGTCTGAAGGGCATAATCTTTGTTTTCTTTGTATCCATCGAAAAAATGCTCTGCATCGTAAATGACTTTGCGGCTATTTTGTTTAAGGTACTCAACCGAATCACGTATCATCGCAAGATTTTCTTCAAGGGTGTTGTTCATGATCTGCTCTACATGAAGGTCCCAGCTCTTTCCAAATATAGTAACGGTCGGTGTAGAGCTTTCAAGAAGTGCAGAAATATTGTGATCTTCCTCTACTTTAATTCCCGGCTTGCGGGTCGAACCGAAAGCAGTCAAACAAGCATTCTTAAATTCTATATCTCTTGCAAGATCAAAGAATTTCCTATCCCTGGGATTAGAACCCGGCCAGCCCCCTTCGATATAATGCACGCCTATATCATCAAGCCTTTTTGCTACCTTGACTTTTTCCTCAGCAGTAAAACTTACATTTTCGCCCTGGGTTCCGTCCCTCAGGGTGGTATCATATAGCAGGATCGGTTCCATCACATTTTCTCCCTTAGAATAAATTACTCCGTAATTTATTAGCGCACATCTCACAGTTGATAGCTCATAGTCTAAAGGATTAAATTCTTTTACTATCAGCTATCAGCTATGAGCTATCAGCTCCTTACTTTCTGTTTTCAGGTCTTAAAGACCGCACAGTCGCACCGGTTTTCCACATTTCGGAATTCTTTATTTCATCCAGTTCCTTTTGCAGCTTTTCCCTGTAATCAGGTGCACTGTTGGCTTCAAGAACCCGGCGGGTTTCTTTTCCAGAAAGAACATTTTCATACAGCTTATCAAAAACAGGAGTTACAGCATCTCTGAATTTAGGAGCCCAGTCAAGGGCGCCCCTTTGGGCTGTCGTGCTGCAGTTTCCGAACATCCAGTCCATGCCGTTTTGCGCTACAAGCCTGATAAGACTCTGGGTAAGTTCTTCAACCGTTTCATTGAAGGACTCGCTGGGACTATGGCCGTTTTTTCTTAAAACATTGTACTGGGCTTCCATGACGCCTGCAAGGCAACCCATCAACACCCCACGTTCCCCTGTAAGGTCACTGTAAACTTCATTTTCAAAAGTAGTAGAAAAGAGATATCCGGAACCGATGGCGATTCCAAGTGCAAGTGTTCTCTCTTTCGCCCTGCCGGTAAAGTCCTGATGCACTGCAAAACTGGAGTTGATGCCGCTGCCGTCCAGAAAGTTCGAGCGTACCGTACGCCCCGAACCTTTTGGCGCAACCAGAATTACGTCAATATTTTCAGGAGGGATGATATTGGTTTGGTCTTTATATACAATGGAAAACCCATGGGAGAAGTACAGTGCATCACCTTCATTAAGGCATTCTATTATCTCCGGCCACATCGCAACTTGGCCTGCATCTGAAAGGAGAAATTGAATAACAGTTCCTTTTTGTGCTGCCTCCACAAGTGGGAAGAGAGTCTTTCCGGGAATAAACCCGTCTGCAATAGCCCTGTCCCATGAGCTGCCGCCCTCTCTTTGCCCGACGATAACATTAATGCCGTTATCCCTTAAATTTAAGGCCTGTCCAGGTCCCTGGACTCCATAACCGAGTACAGCAACAATTTCATCCTGCAAAGTTTCCTTTGCTTTTTGAATAGAAAATTCATCAGATGTAATTACTTCTTCCATAACACCGCTGAAATCGATTTGTGTCATAACATCCTCCTTTTATTTATAAACAATTTATATTCACCGCTGAGCCGCTCGGTACGCAGGCACTTTAGTGATGCTTTAGCGCTAATTGGTAAAAAATAGCCGTTTAAGGACGGACACTAATTTGGTTCGCGAAACAGCGACATAATACCTGTCCTTGCAATCTTCTTAATCCCAATCGGTTTTAAAAGATTCAATATGGCCTTCATCTTACCCTCATCACCGGTTACCTCTATGATGTAATGTTTCATGCCGGCATCAACAATCTTGCATCTGAAAATATCTACAATCCTTAAAATCTCAGCCTTGTGATCGGCTCTGGCCTGGACACAAATAAGGGCCATCTCCCGTTTAACGGATTTTGGTCCTGTAAGATCACGTATCTTGATTACGTTAATAAGCTTGTTAAGTTGTTTTTCGATTTGTTCAATAACAGGTCTGTTCGCTTTTGTAACAATAGTAATCCGCGATACAAGAGGTTCCATGGTCTCGGCAACACACAGGCTTTCAATATTAAAGCCTCGTCCGCTAAATAACCCAACTACTCTTGATAGTACTCCAGGCTGGTTGTCAACCAGCATGGAAAATATGTGTTTTTCCTCTGTCATAATATATTCCTTTTACCAGAAACGAGCATCCAGTCTAAACCAGCAGCATCTCCGTTATGGGAGCTCCGGCAGGCACCATAGGGTAAACACTTTCCTCTTTTTCAACAATAAAATCCATGATTACGGTTTTCGGAGAAGATAGTCCTTCTGATAGTACTGTTTCTACCTCCTCAGGTCTGGTTGCCCTTAACCCAAGGGCACCGTATGCCTCTGCCAATTTTACAAAGTCGGGTGCATGTTCAATGAGTGTTGAGGCATATCTCTTCTTATAAAACAATTCCTGCCATTGTCTTACCATGCCGAGATACCCGTTATTTAAAATAACAATCTTAACTGGCAGAGAGTATTGAACTGCAGTTGCCATTTCCTGTATATTCATCTGAATACTTCCGTCTCCCGCAATATCGATAACAAGTTTGTCAGGGCAGGCTACTTGTGCTCCGATTGCCGCTGGAAGACCGAATCCCATACAGCCCAGGCCACCGGAAGTAATAAAATGGCCGGGTTGATCAAAATGATAATACTGGGCTGCCCACATCTGATTTTGTCCCACCTCGGTGGTTACAATGGCTTTGCCTTCCGTAAGCTCGTAAAGCTTATCGATGACATATTGAGGTTTGATAACGTCTTTTTGTATATAGGCAAGGGGTTTTGTGTTTTTCCATTGGTCAATTTGATTAAACCATTTTTCTCTTTTTTTACTGATATCACCAAGATCAATATTATCGATAAGCCGGTTAAGGTGATTAAGGCTGATTTTGCAGTCGCCGACAATGGGGATAGAGACGGGAATATTTTTACGTATGGATGTAGGATCAATATCGATATGTACTATTTTGGCCTGAGCGGCAAAGGCGTCCGTTTTGCCTGTAACACGATCATCAAACCTGACACCTATAGAAATAAGAAGATCGCAGGCTCCGGTACACATGTTTGCCCTGTAAGTACCATGCATGCCTATCATGCCGAGCCACAGGGGGTCGGTAGCAGGGAAAGCGCCCAGGCCCATCAGGGAGGTCGTTACGGGAATTTGTGTTTTACGCGCAAATTCAGTGAGTTCAGCAGAAGCCTTTGAAAGGATAACACCTCCACCTGCGAAGATAATCGGTCTCTTGGCATTTTCAATAAGTTTTGCTGTTTTCTTAAGCTGCCTTGTGTTTGGGTCGTATGTTGGGTTATAAGACTTTAGTTTTACTTTCGTTGTTCCTTTAAAATCTATATTCTTGTTTGCAACATCTTTTGGAATATCAACAAGAACAGGACCGGGGCGGCCGGAACGAGCCAGATAAAATGCCTCTTTGATAATCCCGGGAAGATCTTCGGTTTGACTGACCAGATAGTTGTGCTTGGTACACGGCCTTGTTATTCCCACGATATCAACCTCCTGAAAGGCGTCATTTCCGATAAGATGTGTAGGAACCTGCCCGCTGATTATAACAACAGGGATGGAATCCATATAGGCTGAAGCAATGCCGGTTACGGTGTTTGTTGCGCCGGGACCGGAAGTAACCAGGCAGACGCCGACTTTTCCACTGGCCCTTGCGTATCCATCCGCTGCATGAACAGCGCCCTGTTCATGGCGGACAAGTATATGACGTATGTCTGTTCTTTCTAGTTCATCATATATATCTATAACCGCACCACCTGGAAAGCCGAAGATCGTATCAACCCCTTCTTCTTTTAATACTTGCATCATGATTTGTGCGCCTGTAAGTTTCATAGCATCACCCTTTTTTACTTTTTACCACGGATTTGCACGGAATTATCACAGATATTAATAATCTAAATTCAGTCCCGCTTTTAGCGGGATAAAACTCCATGGTAAATTTTATTAAGCAAAAAAAAACCGTTATCAGCATTGGGCTGATAACGGTTTTTATTTTTTATTTATTATAAATTAAGTCATTATCAACCCGTGTCGTCGCAGTAGACTAGTATTTCTACGACGAGTAGAATAATTATGCTAATAAGGTTGTTAATGACTGTAATTTTTTTCATGATATTTTACTTGTTCTTTTCCTTTGTGTTTTTCGCAATTAACAGCTTGAAAAAATCTTGTCAAGCTTTTTTTATTTTATTTCCTGGTAAGCACACCCTTTGGTTAGACAGTTTAGAACAGTGCCCTGCTTTTTGGTTGTTTTTTCAACAAGAAAGACGGCGCCGCACTTTGGGCATTTTTCATCTACGGGTTTGTCCCATGTGGCAAATGTGCATTTGGGGAAGTTGCTACAACCGTAAAAAATTTTTCCTCTCTTCGATTTTCTTTCTACAAGATCGCCTGAACAGTCTTTTTCAGGACATTTAACACCGGTCTTTTTTCCGGGCTGTGTTGAATTGACGGATTGAGTATTTTTACATTCAGGATATCCGCTGCATGCAAGGAATTGACCATATCGGCCTCGCTTTAATACCATCGGTTTGCCGCATTTTTCACAAACCTTATCAACGGTCTTGTCAGGTAAAAGCTCAAGCTGTTTTACCTTTCCTTTATCATCACGGATGTAGTCTGTTGAAAAGGTGCAATCGGGATATCCTTTGCATGAAAGAAAATGACCGTTTTTTCCTACTTTGATATTAAGTTCCTTATTGCACTTCGGGCACGAGAGTCCTGTTGGGATACCGACGCCTTTCATGCTGAGCATAGCCTCGGATGCTTTGTCCAGCTTTGTTTTAAACGGATCATAAAAAAGTGTCAGAATGTGAAGGGAATCAATTTCTGCTGATTCGATTTGGTCTAGATTATCTTCCATCTTTGCAGTAAATTCTACATTAAATACTTCCGGAAAGTTTTCCACCAGAAGATCATTTACTATAAATCCGAGTTCGTTAGGTCTGAAATATCCCTTAACCAGATCAACGTATCCTTTCCCTCTGATTGTTGACAGGATTGCTGTATAAGTGCTGGGACGGCCTATACCGTTTTCTTCAAGCTCTTTTACCAAAGAGGCTTCTGAAAACCTGGGAGGAGGCATGGTGAAGTGTTGTTTGGGTTCTAATTTTATAAGTTTTAAAAGCATATTTTCTGAAAGTTCGGGAAGGCCGTCTTTTTTCTTTTCACTTTCGATTTCATCGTCCACCGACATGTAAAGGGCCATAAAGCCAGGAAATTTAATGGATGATCCGCTTGCATTAAACAGGTAATCACCGGCTTTAATTGAAACAGAAATTTTATTTATAAGGGCCGGTTGCATTTGGGATGCAATAAACCGTTGCCATATAAGGCGGTACAAAGCTAACTGCTCTAAGGAAAGATAAGGTGCTACTTTTTCCGGTGAGTTAAAAACTGATGTCGGCCGGATTGCCTCGTGTGCATCCTGGACCTTTTTTTTGTTCTTGAAGAAT
The DNA here is from genome assembly GCA_030638575.1 of Deltaproteobacteria bacterium. Lineage (GTDB taxonomy): Bacteria > Desulfobacterota > Desulfobacteria > Desulfobacterales > JAUWMJ01 > JAUWMJ01. The sequence goes on from DAOWEJ010000065.1 coordinate 8,336, forward strand.
CTCGGGGTTGCAGGAGCATAATCTTTACCGAAATTCTTTTTTATCAACTTAAGTGCTTCTATTGCTGATTCTTTTGAAATCCGGGTGGAATCGGTGCGCATATATGTGATTAACCCGACCGGTTCACCAGGCCCGAGTTCAATGCCCTCATATAGCTGCTGAGCAATAATCATGGTTTTTCTTGCTGAGTATCTAAGCTTTCGTATCGATTCCTGTTGCAGTTTGCTTGTAATAAAAGGGGGGAGGGGGTTTCTTTTTGTGGTTTTTTTTAAAACTTTATCCACCATAAAATCTTTTCCGGACAGCCCATCCACTATGGCATTAGATGTTTTTTCATCAGGGATTTTAATCTTTTCTCCCTTTTTCTTTACCAGTTTTGCTGTAAACGGGGGAGGTGAACTACTATCAAGATGAGCTGTTATGGACCAGTATTCTTCAGGATCGAAAGCCCAAATAGCCCGTTCTCTTTCGCAAATTATTCGCAGGGCAACAGATTGCACTCTTCCTGCGCTGAGTCCGCCTTTTACTTTGCGCCATAATAGGGGAGATATTTGATACCCTACAAGCCTGTCTAGTATTCGCCGGGTTTGCTGGGCTTCATATTTGTTTTTATGGAGTTCCTGGGGAGAGGATATTGCTTCGTTAATGGCATTTTTTGTAAACTCATGGAAAAGGACTCTGTAAAAGTTTCTTCCTTTTTTTTTCAAAATATCAGCCGTGTGCCAGGCAATAGCTTCTCCCTCCCTGTCCGGGTCAGGTGCAAGATAAATATCTGTTGCATTCCCTGCAGCTTGTTTTAATGCTTTTATAACTTTCTGTTTTCCAGGTATATTTGTATATTTTGGTTTGAAGCCATTTTCAACGTCTATACCAATTTCCTTTGCAGGAAGGTCTTTTATATGACCAACGGTTGCAGCTACATTATACTTGTTGCCAAGATACTTTTTTATGGTTCGTACTTTAGTCGGAGATTCTACAACGATTAACGGTTTGCTCACAGTTGTTCCTCATATCATTTTATTTTTCGCCACGGATTTTCACGGAAATTTCAACCCGCTGAAAGCCTGGGCTTTACCCAAACATGACACCGTAGCTATGGTAACTATCAGTTTTGTAAGTATTTTATCTGAACCGCAGAATGTCGAACAAGAAATATCGAATGTCGAAGTGCCCCCTTCGTAATTCTGCGGTTCCTTGTTCGATATTCGATGTTCAATCTTTTTCTTAGGATACTATTCAGGTGACACGGCAAAATATTTTCCAGGGGATTGCTGAACAATCCCCTTTAATTCAAGTTTCAATAGTATGCTCGAAAGTTTTCCAGATCCCATGGAGGTCTTTCTTATAAGATCATCTATATGTATCTGGTATGGCCCAAGTGCATCAAACACTATCGATTCATCTGATGAAAGGGACACGGTTTTTTCTTCTGTTTTATTATTATCGGCATTATCTTGACCAACATAACCGTTGATTGCAGGTGAAAGTTCTTCAATGATATCCTGGGCATGCTCAACAAGTTTGGCACCCTGTTTTATAAGGGTGTGAGTTCCAGTGCTTTTAAAAGACCGGATACTACCAGGGACGGCAAAGACCTCCCTGTTTTGTTCTGCTGCCAGGCGCGCTGTTATAAGAGAGCCGCTTTTCTTTGTTGCCTCCACGATAACGGTTCCAAGACAAATACCGCTTATGATCCTGTTGCGTATAGGAAAGTTCCGAGCCTCGGGCTCTGTGTCAAGGGGGAATTCGGTAATAACAGCCCCGTTTTCAGCAATATTATGAAAAAGCTTCATGTTTTGTGCAGGGTAAATTCTGTTAAAACCGCTTCCAAGGACAGCAATTGTTTTTCCCTTACCTCGCAGAGTTCCTTTATGGGCAGCTGTATCAATACCTATTGCCATGCCGCTGACCACGGTAATTTTTCGAGAAGCTAAATCAGAGCAAAGACGCATTGTAGTGTTAATGCCGTAATTGGTTGCATTCCTTGACCCGACAACGGCAATACATCTTGTCGAATTGCCAATAGATCCGTAAACATATAAAAAAGGCGGCGGATCAGGTATTTGGAGCAAAAGGGAAGGGTATTGTGAATCAGCCATTGTAACGATTCGGTAACCCTTTTGTATTGCAACATCGAGATCCGTTTTTACTCGATCTGGTAATTTATGCTGCTTTATAGCAGATACAAGCCTATGGGTAATGCCTTTGACGCGAAGAAGTTCTTCATGGGATGCTTTCAAAACAAGATCCGGAGAACTGAAATGGTCAATAAGCCGCTTGAAAATATGATTTCCTATTCCCGGCACACTTTTTAGAAAAAACCATGGCAGAATTTTTTCCATAAAAAAGTTGATACTCTTTTATTATTTTTTCTTGCCACGGACTTGCCATGCAAGAAGGATAGGGGTGGCCACATATATGGAGGAATAAGTTCCCACCAGAACACCAATGATCATAGCAAATGCGAAGTCGTGGATAATTCCGCCTCCCAGAAGAAATAGAGTGATAAGCACAACAAGAGTAGTCAGGGAGGTCAGCAGTGTTCGGGACAGAGTTTCGTTTACGCTTCTGTTTAGTATAAATACCATGGAACTTTTATGGTGTTTTCTTAAATTTTCGCGGATACGGTCAAAAACAATAATAGTATCATTTAATGAATATCCGATTATGGTGAGAAGTGCTGCAATAATAGGCAGGGTAAACTCTTTGTCAAAGATAGAAAAGAGACCCACGGTGATAGTGACATCGTGAATAAGGGCTACAATAGCACCCATGGCATATTTCAGCTCGAGAAACCAGAAGAGGATAAGGGTAACAATTATTGCAACAGCAATCAGAAACGGGATACTGACATTAAAAAGTTTAAAAAAGTAAACCGCTCCCATAAGTGCTGCCGCCATCACTCCACTTAAAATCCATTTTAATTCAAAACGACCTGATATATATATTGTTATAAAGAGTAAGGCGTAGAACATTGCAAAGAGAGCCTTTTCTCTGAGATCCTTGCCAACCTGGGGGCCTACCATCTCAACACGCCGGATTTCAACGTCGGTTGCTGTTGCCGATTCAAGGGACTTTTCCACTTCTTTGGAAAACCCTTCGGTGGTTGTGACCGCTATGTCTGTGCGAATAAGAAATTCATTTTCTTTATGATCGCCAAACATCTGTACAGATGGTTTTCCGAGCCCGATGGCGTAAAGGCCGGATTTTACGTCGTCTATTTTGACAGGGGAAATAAACTTCACCTGTATGAGTAAGCCACCGGCGAAATCTACGCCATATCTAGGACCTTTGTGTATTACAAGGGAAGAAATACAGAAAAGGATCATTGCAATGGATATAAAGAAGGCGATTTTTCTTTTTTCTATAAAATTTATGTTAATGTCAGGTTTAATAAATTGCATTAATGTGACCTCTTGTTTTATCTATGATTCACGATTCAGGATACTGGATTCCTGGTTCGCATTTATATCAGATACTTATGCGTTTTATTTTTCGGTTAATTAAAAGATAATCGAATATCATCCGTGTCAGTATAAGGGCTGTAAAAAGGCTTGCTATTACACCCAGGCTCAATGTCACTGCAAAGCCCTTAATAGGACCGGTTCCGAACTGAAACAGGACAAGTGCAGCAATAAGTGTTGTGACATTGGCGTCAAGGATAGTAAGGGTCGCTCTGTCATAACCTGCATCAACGGCTGCCCGCGGAGTCTTTCCGATATTCATTTCTTCCCGGATACGTTCAAATATTAAAACATTGGCATCCACCGCCATTCCTATTGTAAGTATTATTCCTGCTATTCCTGGAAGGGTAAGGGTAGCCTGAAAAGCGGCAAGCCCTGCTGCAATAAGGATTATATTAAAGGTAAGTGCAAAATCTGCGATAAGGCCGGAAAGCTTATAATAGACAACCATAAACATAACCACCAGGATGCCGCCTATGCACATGGATATCAGTCCCTTTCTAATTGAATCGAAACCGAGGGAAGGTCCAACAGTCCTTTCTTCAAGTATTATTACAGGCGCCGGAAGAGCACCTGCCCGAAGTGCTATGGCAAGATCGTTCGCTTCCTCGGTAGTGAAACTTCCTGTAATTCTGGCCTGACCGCCTGATATTTTTTCCTGGATGACCGGCGCTGAATAAATTTTGTTATCCAACACTATTGCAAGACGTTTCTTAACATTTTCACCCGTTATCTTGGCAAAAGTACGCCCTCCTTTTTTGTCAAAAGATATAGAAACGTAAGGTTCGTTATACTGAGAATCAATCTGAACCCTTGCGTCGGTCAAGTTTGCCCCGGTTAAAAGAGTTCGTTTTTTTACAAGAAAAGGTGTTCTTATCACACGATTTGTTTCGGGGTCTGTTGTAACCTGATAAAGAATTTCGCTTCCCCTGGGAGCAGAGCCCTTAAGGGCAGCATTAACATCGTGAGTTTCATCCAGCAGTTTGAATTCTAGAAGAGCTGTTTTTCCGATAAGATCTTTTGCCCTTTGTGTATCCTTTATACCTGGGAGTTGAATAAGTATCCGTTTTTCACCCTGAAGTCGTATGTCCGGCTCGCTGACGCCAAACTGATCTATGCGGTTTCTTATCGTCTCAAGGGCCTGTTGCGTAGCCATTTCCTTTATTTTCTCTGTTTCTCTATCCGGAAGATTGAGTATAATGGAAAGAGTTTCATTGTCTATCGATTTTGAATCTATACTAAGGCCCTTGAATTCCTTATCAAGAAGCTCTTCGAATTTTTCTATGTTCTCTTTATCCTGGATCTTGAACGATATCTTTGAACCTTGAATCAGGTCCATTTCGACTCGTCTTATATGTTCTTTTTTACATAGGCCACGAATTTCCTGGCTTATTCGTTCTATATTACTTTCAACGGCCTTTTCCGTATCAACTTCAAGGATAAGATGCATGCCTCCCTGAAGGTCAAGACCCAGGTTTATCTTTTTATGCGGCCAGAAAGTCGGCTTTATTGTAGGGAGAAGATAGATAATAGCCGCAACGATAACAATAAGAACTAAAACCGGTTTCCATGAAATATTCTTCAATTATATTTTCCTTATTAAGTCTGGTAATAATGATGTTTCTGATTAATTTGTACCTGTGTGAGTTCGTCGATTTTCAATACATCGAATAATTATTGATGGTTTTGTAAGAAGCCAAAAAATCACTTTTTACGAAACATTTTAAGTTTTAAGTGTCTGGTAAAACAGTAAAAAGCCTCAACCTAAAACATAAAACCTAACACCTAAAACCTAATGAATTCGACTTTTTACGAATTCATCATTATTTACAGGTTACCAAAAGAAACATGATCCGCTAAACTCCACACGGAGATCGAGTTTATATTAAAACGCTAAATCGATTTTATTTTGCCTTTTTTGAGTCGGTCTTGCTGCTTTTTTCAGGGGGTGGTTGGGATGCTGTTTCTATTCTTGCTCCAACATTGCCTCGGGCAACCTTGACACGAACTTTATCAGCGATTTCAACTGTTAATGTTGTTTCGTCAAGGCCGGTTATGCGACCATGAAGGCCTCCAGTTGTTATTATCCGATCTCCTTTTCTAAGACTGGAGACCATTTCTCGGTGTGTTTTTGTCTTTTTTTGCTGGGGTCGGATAAGCAGAAAATAAAAAATAACAAACATAAGGATAAGCGGAATAAACCCCGTAAATCCACCTGCTCCCTGTCCGGCAGCTTCTCCGCCCTGGCCCATTGCGTATGCGATACTAATCAAGATAAACCTCCTTTCATTAAAAGCCGTGTTTTAAAAGTTGCGCTGATATACTTCAAAATATATGATACGTCAAATCTATTTTTCACAAATAATATTGCTTTCTCCAGGAACCATGGAAGCGTCCCTTTCGATGGTAATATTAATGTTGCGTCTTAACTCAAGATCCAGAATATCTTTGCGTTTTTTGTTCAAAAGATAGTCAGCCACATTAACAGGTACGATCCCTTTTACGCTGGAAATATCACTTTTCAAGGTTTCGAGACGCAGTTTCCTTAGAAATCCCAGGACTAAAGTTTCAGTAGAAGGCGTTACACCTTTTCCAAGGCAAAGTTTGCAAGATTCATAACCGCCGAATTCAATTGAGGGCCTGATTCGCTGCCGTGACATTTCCATAAGCCCGAATCTGGAGATTCTGCCGACCCTGGTTCGGGCTTTGTCATTTTTAACATGGGTCTTCAAATCCTTCTCTATATCGAGCCGATGTTTTTGATCTTTCATATCTATAAAATCAATCACAATAAGGCCACCCAAATCTCTTAATCGTAGCTGACGGGCGACCTCTTCGGCTGCTTCAAGATTGGTGAGCAGAGCGGTCTGCTCGATTGATTTTTTATGGGTTGCTTTCCCGGAATTGACATCAACCGAGACCAGGGCTTCGGTGGGTTCTATTACTATGGAACCGCCGTTTTTGAGCTGAACACGGCTTTCGAATATGGATGCAATCTGGTTTTCAAGCTGATATTTTGTAAATATCGGTTTATCTTCTTTATAGAGCTTAACAATTTTTGCGTGTTTGGATGAGATGATTTTAACGAAGTTTTTAACTTCCTGAAAAACTGAAGCATCATCTATCAGGATTTCAGTTATATCTTCTGTAAAATAATCCCGAATTGATCTTAAAACAAGATTTCTTTCTTTGTAAAGCAGGGCAGGAGTCTGTTCCTTCATTACGTTTTTTTTTATATTTTTCCACAGCCGCATAAGGTATTTCAGATCTTTAGACAAAAGGGTTTTGGTACAACCCACTCCTGCAGTACGGACAATAACACCATAATCTGCAGGCAGCTTCAGCTTGCCGATTATTTCTTTCAGCCTGCTTCGTTCATCTTCATCTTCTATCTTGCGCGAAATACCGCGGTTTTCACTTCCAGGCATCAATACTAAATATCTTCCGGGTAAAGAGATATGTGTTGTCAGCACGGCTCCCTTTTTCATGAAAGGATCTTTTGTGATCTGAACAAGGAGTTCCTGACCGCGGTTTACTATTTTATTAATCGAAAGGTCTCCCGGAGAGTGGTCTTGAAAGTAGTCGCTATGGATTTCATGTTTTTGTAAAAATCCGTGACGCTTTTCACCATAATCTACAAAAGCTGCCTGAAGGCCGGGCTCAATTCGGGAAATAACCGCTTTGTATATATTTCCGTGGGTAATTTCTCTTGAAGCACTTTCAATATGGAATTCTTCCAGTTTGCTGTCTTTTACTTTTGCAATCCTGCATTCTTCATGATCTACTGCATTAATAAGGATCTTGCTGCTCATATTATATGCCCTTGTTTTTCCTCTTTGATTTTTCTATGGTATTATAATTGTTTGCATTGCCTGCATATGAAATTGTCCAATACAAGTCAAACTATTTTTAAAGGTCATTTTAAAACCTTATTACAGGATTAGGTTTGCCTGCTTGCTATTTGTATAATATTGTGGCATCAATGCCGTTGACTTAAGATAGGGATATCTGCAAAATAATTTACTATTTGTGCTGTTATCATTATTTTTAGGATGGAAAAATTGGAGACCTTTGCAAAACGCCACTTTTCGAAGTCTGCGCTTATCTGCCCAATTTCTGCGTCAGGTTCAAAATTTAATCCTCGAAATATTCTATATATTCCTGTGGTTAAATTTTTCGCCTTCCTTGAACTTAAACAAAAATTAGCATTTTTCAAAGGTCTCATGTATATTTAGTAATACAAAATTTCAATTTAATTCCCGGAGGTAAAAGCAGGTAATGGATGAAAAATACTATCCAAAAAGAACAGAAAAAAAATGGCAAAACATGTGGGAGGCGTCAAATCTGTTCAAGGTGGATGAAGATACTGAAAAAGAAAAATATTATCTCCTAGAGATGTTTCCATACCCGTCCGGAAAGATACATATGGGACATGTGAGGAATTATACAATAGGAGATGTGGTTGCAAGATATAAGAGGATGCAAGGATTCAATGTTCTGCACCCCATGGGATGGGATGCGTTCGGCATGCCGGCGGAAAATGCTGCCATAGCTAACAATACTCACCCGGCCAAATGGACGTACGATAATATTGATGCCATGCGCACGCAGCTAAAACGCATGGGGTTCAGTTACGACTGGGACAGAGAACTTGCAACTTGCAGGCCTGAATATTACAGATGGGAGCAATGGCTTTTCTTAAAGATGTATGAAAAGGGGATGGCTTACAGAAAGGAATCATTCGTGAACTGGTGTGATTCGTGCCGGACTGTCCTTGCCAACGAGCAGGTGGAATCCGGTATGTGCTGGAGGTGTTCGAAACCGGTTCGTCAGAAAAAGCTATGGCAGTGGTTTTTCCGTGTAACCGATTACGCCGAAGATCTTCTTGTATATTGTGACAAACTTCCAGGCTGGCCGGACAAAGTTATTACCATGCAGAAAAACTGGATCGGCAAGAGCATCGGGGCTCAAATCAGATTTCCCATTGAAAAACCTGTTGACAAAACAGATGAATACATACCTGTTTTTACAACGAGGCAGGATACGGTTTTTGGTGCAACCTTCATGGTTCTTGCCCCTGAGCATCCACTTGTTTTCAAACTTTCAAAAGGAACCGAACAGGAGAAAGAGGTTGCTGACTTTGTAAATCGCATGTCTATGCAGGACAGGTCTGTAAAAGCAATAGAAAGTTTTGAAAAGGAAGGGGTTTTTATTGGCGCCTTCTGTATAAATCCGATGCATGGTAAAAAAATACCGATTTATACAGCAAACTTTGCTCTCATGGAGTATGGGACAGGTGCTGTTATGTCTGTACCTGCCCATGACCAGCGTGATTTTGATTTTGCAAAAAAATACGGACTCGATATTGTTGTCGTTGTAAAACCTTATGATGAAGATCTCGATTCAGCTACCATAGACCATGCCTATACCGGTGAAGGGATAATGGTAAATTCAGGTCAATTTAACGGAATTGATAATAAAAAAGCCCTTGATGAAATTGCCGGATACCTTGAAGAAAATAATATCGGACAAAAAACCGTCAGTTTCAGGTTAAGAGACTGGGGGATTTCCAGGCAGCGATACTGGGGCGCTCCTATCCCGATGATTCATTGCAAACAATGTGGTATTGTTCCTGTTCCGGAAGATCAGCTTCCGGTAATACTTCCGGAAGATGTCGATATCCTCGATGGCGGGAAATCTCCTCTTCCGGATCTCGATAATTTCAAAAGGACGAAGTGTCCAAAATGCAACAGGCTTGATGCAAGAAGAGAAACAGACACCATGGATACCTTTGTGGAATCTTCATGGTATTTTGAAAGATACTGCAGCCCGGACTGTAACACCGGAATGTTTGACCGGAAGGCTGTTGATTACTGGATGCCTGTGGATCAGTATATTGGTGGAGTTGAACACGCCATTTTGCATCTTCTTTATTCAAGATACTATACACGGGTACTTAAAGACATGGGGCTTGTAAATTTTAAAGAGCCTTTTAAAAGGCTTTTAACCCAGGGAATGGTCTGTAAAGAGACGGTTATTTGTTCAGAGCACGGATTTTTACTTCCTGAGGAGATGGGTTCAAGCGGGGCTGAGCGAGTTTGCAGTAAATGCGGCAAAAAGGTTGAAGTGGGCCGCATAGAAAAAATGTCAAAGTCGAAAAAAAACGTAATAGATCCGAATGTATTACTTGAAAAATACGGTGCAGATACCACCAGGCTGTTTTGCCTTTTTGCTGCGCCCCCTGAAAGGGATCTGGAATGGAACGAGCAAGGAGTTGAGGGAGGCTATCGTTTTCTCAACCGGGTATGGCGACTTTCCGGAAGCATGATGGATTCAATAAAAGACGTTAAACCATTTAGCGGCAGGACTGAAGATCTTGATGGCAATCTAAAAGATCTTTACAGAAAAACACATCAGACAATAAGCAAGGTTACAAGGGATATAGAAGACAGATTTCATTTTAATACAGCAATTAGTGCCGTCATGGAACTTTTTAACACAATGTCCGGTATCGACTTAAATAGTATTCGCCCTGAGCAGATGGGGGTGATGAGATTTGCAATAGAATCCATTGTACTCCTTTTGGCACCGATTGTTCCGCATTTTGCTGATGAAATATGGGAAGCTATGGGACATGAATCGAGCGTTCTTTTAGAATCATGGCCGACGTACAGAGAAGAAGTTTTAAAAAAGGATGAATTGCTTATCGTTGTACAGGTTAACGGCAAGCTAAGAAGCAGATTCAATGTGAGTGTTGATGAAGATGAAGATGCTATTAAAGAAATGGCCCTTTCAGACGAGAGGGCAAATAAATTTATAAATGATAAACCTATTAAAAAGGTCATTGTGGTTAAGAAAAAACTGGTTAATATTGTTGTTTAATTGAGAGCTTAACGGTTTATCGTATAACGCGTTGGGGAGTTGGAAGTTGTATCTTAAAAGAAAATTTATCTTTCCCGCTCTTTCTTTGCTGATACTTGTTTCAGCATGTGGATACAGGTTTGCAGCAAGCGGAGATCTTCCCGAAAGAGTACAAAGTATTTTTATTCCAATATTTAAAAACCGTACTTCCGAGACCGGTGTGGAAAAAATAATTACTGATGATATTATCTATGAATTCACAAGGAATAAAAAAGATATACTGGCAGCCGGTAGCGACAGTTCCGATGCCGTACTCAACGGGGTTGTTCATTCCATCAGCGTCGAAACCATATCCCACATCGATCCGCAAACTTCCAGCGAAAGACGCGTAAAAGTTGCTGTGAATTTGAAGCTGGTAGCTTCTGGAGGAAAGGTGATTTGGAGCAGGAAGGGCGTTAACGAAAAAAGAGCCTATGACGTTGAATCGGACAATAAGCACAGAACGGAACAAAACAGGCGGGAGGCTATTTCTGAACTTTCAAAAAGGCTTGCAGAAAAAATATATAATATGATGACGGATAATTTTTAAAAAGTTATCACATGTCAAGGCAAAATATAAAGACAGAGTGATCTCTGCGTGCTGTGAGTAAACTCCTATCCCGGATAAACCGGAAATACGAAGCACGCCTGATCTTATTAAATTGGCTTAAATACGAAACAAATCCGAAAATTCTAATGTTTTAATTTTCAAAACGTTTTATATCTAATTTTAGTTCTTTTTGATTCATTTGTTTTGTTCATTCGAATTTTTATCATTAGATATTGTTTCGAGTTTCGATATTCGGATTTCGGATTTACAATTCGTGAGATCCAGTTATGGCTAATAATTTATTTGCCACAAAAAGCACAAAAATAATTCTTAAGGAACTAAGCACTGGCTGAGTTAACAAGTTTTGCAAGTCGGGATATTTTCCTGGCAGCTGTATTTTTATGAATCACACCCTTTTTGGCTGCAATGTCAATTACAGACTTTGCTGTTTTAAGATCTGTTTTAGCTGTTTCTCCTGGAGCTTGCTCCGCAGCAAGTCGAACCGTTTTTACGACGTTTTTTATCCTTGTTTTTGAAGACCTGTTGCGTATACGCTTTATTTCGTTTTGACGCGCGCGTTTTGTAGCAGATTTGTGATTGGCCAAAGTAATTAACTCCTTTCATAAAATTTGATAAAAAAAGCCCACATACAAAATTGATAAAGAGCTGTCAAGATATTTAATTGTATTGTATCTGATTTAATGTTGCAAACACTTTCGTATAATGTCTGAAAAAACTCATGTTACAAAAGCTGCCGGTGTTGTGGGAGCGTCAACATTATTAAGCCGTATTTTAGGTTATATAAGAGACATGGTCATTGCCTCCTTTTTTGGTGCAGGGCTGAGTTCAGATGCGTTTATTGCAGCTTTCAGGATTCCCAACCTGATGAGAAGGCTTTTCGGCGAAGGTTCTTTAAGCATTTCATTCATACCTGTTTTTACACAATACTTGACGGATAAAGGAAAGGACGAAGCTTTTGAGCTTGCAAGATCTGCCATAAGGCTGTTGTCTGTTGTGCTGGTGATCACAACTATTTTGGGCATTGTACTCTCTCCGTGGATTATTCGAATTATAGCCCCAGGTTTTACAGAGTCAGCCGATAAATTATCACTTTCAGTCGCTTTGACGCGCATCATGTTTCCTTATATTTTCTTTATATGTCTGGTTGCACTTTGCATGGGTATTTTGAATGTTTTGGGCAATTTTGCTGCACCGGCACTCGCCCCGGTTTTTTTAAACATTGCAATGATTCTTTCTGTTTTTATTGTTTCAATTTTTTCGAGTAATGAAATTGATCTGATTTACGGACTTGCATTTGGCGTGGTCATTGGAGGGGTTTTACAGCTTGTACTGCAGATACCGTTTCTTATAAAAAAAGGACTTTATTTTTGGCAAAAAGCCAGAACGTGGCATCCGGGGCTAAAAAGAATCGGTCTACTTTTTTTCCCTGCAGTATTCGGTTCCGCTGTTTATCAGATTAATACTATGATTATAACTCTTCTTGCTTCAATGCAGCCTGAAGGGAGTGTTTCGTATCTTTATTATGCAGACCGGCTGGTGCAATTTCCTTTAGGACTATTTGCCATTGCTACTGCAACCGCCCTTCTTCCAAGTCTTTCAAAGCAGGCAGCGTCAAAGGATTTTACAGCCGTAAGGGATACTTTTTCATATACCTTGAAACTTGTATTTTTTCTCAGTATTCCTTCCATGACAGGGCTTATTGTCTTAAGGGAACCGATTGTAGCCCTGTTGTTCCAGAGAGGAGCATTTAATTCTGAAGCCACAAGGTTGACTGCACATGCTGTTTTATATTATGGTATAGGCCTGTGGGCTTTTTCCGGTGTGAGAATCGTTGTGGCGACATTTTATGCCCTGAAGGATACGAAAACCCCTGTTATAACGGCAGTCATATCTATTATTGCCAATATTTCGTTGGGTTTTATTCTAATGGGTACTATGGGACATGCAGGCCTTGCATTGGCGTTATCTCTTGCTTCAATGCTAAACTTCGGACTTTTGGTTTTAGCATTGAATGTAAAGCTCGGTTCACTGGGACTGAAAGACATAACCGAATCTGCCTTAAAAAATGTTATTTGTTCCGCAATAATGGGAATAGTTGTATGGACTGTGGCGTTTTATGTCATCCAGCCGGATAATACAAGCTTGTCCGGTCTCTTTTTTAGGCTTATAGTAAGTATTTTAACCGGTCTTATTACATATGGCGTTTTTTCCATGATTTTTAAAACACCGGAGATAGAAAAGGTTTTAGGCCTGGTATTAAGAAGATAAGGGAAAAATATGAGGAATAAGCAAAACATGCTGTTTGCATTTGTGATATTGGTATTGTTTTCAATGCTTTTGCTTATAGCATTTGGTGATAACGGAATTGTTGACCTTCACTTTTTGAGAAAGGAAAGGGACAGGCTCCTTGAAAAAAATGAAAATCTTGCCAAGGAAAATCTTATATTATATAGTGAGATAGAACGTTTGAAGAATGATTCTAAATATATAGAGAATATAGCAAGGCAGGAACTCGGTATGATCGGCAAGGATGAGGTGATATTAAAACCGATGTCGAGCCGGTGAGGCAATTTCAAAACGTCCTCGGGTGATTAAGTCATTACAACAAGGCGGTAAAAAAGTATGGAAGACACAGATTTTAAAACAGAAACCATGGCTAAAGTCTATGTTAACCAGGGGCATTATGAAAAGGCGGCAGAAATTTATAAACATCTTATAGAACTTGAACCTGACAGGCCGGATATTGCACAGGCTCTCGCAGAAGTTAAAAAGAAGCAATACGAAAAAGAAAAAAGTAGTAATGCAGATTTGACGGTTTTGTTTGAAAAATGGCTCGAACTTATGTTCAGTTATAACAGGCTGCAATGTTTAAAGAAGTTAAAAGGGAAGCTGGCCGGATAGGAGGTCTTGAAACTGAAATGTCGTTCGTTTTATTTTCTGTTGCAAATGATATTTAAACATTGTAACAAGGCAGCTCAGTTGGCTATTTGGATGTATTATAGAGGCAAAAAAAGGAAATCACCCAATTTTTTATTTATCAACTAAGGGAGGTAAATATTATGAAAAGGTTTTTGTATATAAGCTTGGTAGTTATGATTGCACTTTCTTTTTCTACTGGATGTGCAACCCTTTCGCCGGGTAAAACTTCCACAAAGAAGAAGACTTCTGACAAGACCCTCTATTCACAAGTTCCTGAATCGATGCGGGCTGATGTTAAAGAGGCGGACTTTGATTTAAAAGAGGCAAAAAGATTGGTCAAGGTTGCCAAGGATAAAGTAGGGGTCGGAAAAATGAAAAGGGAACTTGGCGATAAGCAAAAAAAATTATCAGATTATGAACTGAAAGCAGCCGAAAAGACCTTAGAAGAGAAAGAGATTAACGTGGAAGTCAAAAAGTGGGAGGCGATTGACAACGCAAACCTGGGTGATAAGATAGATAATATCAAAAAAGTCGCAAAATTAAAATCCAAGAAGCTTAACGCTGAAGCTGCTGCAGTAGAGGCTAAGGCCGATACTGCTACGACCAGGCTTGAAATAAAAAAGCTACGGAAAAAAATTAGTAAAATGGAAGCAAAAATCAAGGAATAAAGAACCAACACTTTAACAATAAGCTATCAAGCTTGGAGGCTTTGAAGCCATGAGACTTACCGATATAGCCTCTATGCCTTAAAGCCTCCCAGCTTTCCAGCCTCTTCATTTTTCTTTTGTCGAATCCAGATTCAGAGAATCCACATCGGCTTTTGAAGACGATTCTTTGGTTGAGTAGAATACCGCTTTTACACGGTTTTCAGAGCCCCCTTCAACTTTAACATGGCCGTTATCCCTACTGATTGTTATTTTGGATCCGGAAATTATATTCTTTCCGCTTGTAACTGTTGAGTTTTCTCCGGTTAAGACAACAACATTTTTATCTATTGTGTAAACAGCCTGCTGAGTTGTCGCCACCTTATCATCTGCCCAAATTTTTACATTACCGTCTGCGATTATTTTGTCTATAGATTCCTCACTGACGTTCGGTTTTTCTTTATTATCCGGGTTTTGTTTATAATAAATTTTTAGACTATCCGATTTTATAACAAAATTTCCATATGTTGCATCTACATTTCCTGTAAATTCAGCATAATTATTTCCATAGCTTCCAATAAGCCTGTCTGCTGTAATATGGATCCTTTTTGTTTTTTTTTCAGTATTTTTTTTTAAAAGATCATCAGCAGAATACGCTGCTGATGTTAAGGAATATATTACAAAAAAGATAAGTGTTGCATGAGTGAAAAAAAAACTAAAGGTTGTTCGAATATTGCAAAATATGGTTTTCATGGGCAATTTTTTTAAAAGATATCTATTCCAAATGTTTTATTATAGAGAGGCAGTTTCAAAATGTTCAATTTTGTTCAAAATCAAGGAAGGCGAAAATTTTAACCACAGGAATACATATAGTATTTCGAGGATTAAAATTTGAGCCTGACGCAGATATTGGGCAAAAGGGGACGTTTTGAAATTGGCTATAGAGTCGTTTATTGCATCATCATCTTCTTTCAACATGGGGATAAGATGGGCAGCCACCTCTTTTAAAGGCTTTATTTTTATGGCTCTCATAACATGCTGTTTTACCATAGTATTCCCCTTATTGTTTTTTAAAGAATATAAATTATTTTTCTATTTTAAGAATCACTGGTATCTTATATTGATGAATATGTAAAGCTTCTTGATGCTGTGAAATAAAAAAGCCCCTGGAGTGGACTTATGTTCCAGGGGCGAGTTAAGGAGGTAGCCCTAAGGGGAATCGTTAAAAACCCAAGAGCTAAGCACTTATTTTCTATATCGGCAACTTTACTACACAGCTTTAGCGAATATTTAAAAAAATGTATTAGGATTTTGAAAAACAGTTCTTAGGTTGACAACATTTAAAGCTATGGCTACTTAAGTCAACGTACTAGAAATGTGGGAAGAAAAAGGGAATATACCATAGCAGGATATATATTGAGACCTTTGCAAAACGCCACTTTTCGAAGTCTGCGCTTATCTGCCCAATTTCTGTGTCATGCTCAAATTTCGGCACGCAGTGAAGCTTTAGCGCTATCCTCGATCCGCCTCAGGCGGATCGCTTTCCTTGAACTTGAACCCCGGTTAAATATAAAAAGAGATTTAACAGGGCAGGCAAAAATTAGCATTTTTCAAAGGTCTCATATTTTTGGAGATAGCTGGCCACAACAGTTTAATATATAGAGGGGGCTTATGCTAAAAGCACTTTTTATTTTTTTAAAATGGCTTTTTTATCTTGTATGCATTATCGGTTTTCTTATTTTTTGTGCTGTATTGATAACTTTTACACAGAAATTTATTTAAAATCAATTCTTTACCTTGCCCTTAAATTTCACGCCAAAGCCTTCATCGTTTGATCGCGCTACTTCACCCGAGACAATAATATTTTTCTTTTTATTTGAAAACGGGATGGCCAGCATAAGTGTTTGACCGGAAGAGAAAGTGCCTTTTGTTTCAATAAAAATTCCGGTTCGACTTATATCTCTAATTATACCCATATAAAAGCGGTTGTTGTTGGTGAAATTTATATATTTAGAATAGGTTTTCCTTTGATGTTTCCTTGTAAATATTCCATTTCTGAAGTCGTCACTTTCTTTATCAGAGGCTCTCATAAATTTTGCGCCATAACCATAAAAGTACCTGGAAGAACCATAGGTCAGTTCACTGCGCCGAATTATTTTAGTACAGTAGCATTCATAAACACCGGAGCTGGATGAATAGGGTGAATTAACAATACCTATGTCAATTTCATCTCCGGTATGAAGGATAAGGTCTGTCTCAAAATACAAACCATCGTTGCTGAAATTATACATTATTGCATCGTAGGTTGTGCCGGTTTTTAAATCTTTGTACGTAACAGGTGATTCATGCTCAAAGCGCGTATTATTTCTGACTTCATGATTTAAGTCCAATTTGTACCCCCTTTTTGTTTTTGTATGGGAAGCAGCAAATTCATACAGGAGATAGAGAGCTGTAAGCCGAAAACCTAAAGGCTACCCGCATTGTAAAAACAAAAACAAATTATCATAAAAAAGTACAAATGTAAAGGCTTTAGAAAACATGTCAGCCCTGAAGCCACTGTTGACGTACCTGATTTATTTTATTTTCAATAACTGGGTTTCACAATAATTTATATCCTTTATTGTTGCAAATTTAACCCAAAACGTTGTATATATAAATATATTAATAACCAGTATAAAACGGAAATCTCGAGAAAGCCTGAAAGTTAAATTAGAGGCCGAAGGAGGTTAGAAGAAACTATGGGTAAATTTAAATGCCGGCTATTATTAGTAAGCTTCTTTTGTTTGGCTTTCTTTGCTGCAAATTATTTATCGGCAGAGGACGGAATAACTTATAACAGAATTATTATCGGCCAGTCCTGCGCCCTTAACGGGCCGGCAAAGGCTCTCGGGCAAGGTATGAGAGACGGTGCATTGGCCTATTTTAAGCATATTAACGCTGAAGGCGGTATTAAAGGAAAAAAAATCAAACTCATTACATATGATGATGGCTATGAGCCGGAAGCCTGCGTTTTAAACACAGAACAGCTAATTGAAGAAGACAGGGTTTTCCTCCTGTTCGGTTATGTAGGCACACCAACTTCTAAAGCTGTTCTCGACATTATTAAAAAAACGAAGATTCCATATTTTGCTCCATTTACAGGCGCGGAATTTTTAAGAAATCCTCTTACTCCCGAGGTATTCAACATCCGTGCTTCATATTACCAGGAAACCGAGGCGATGGTAGAGAATCTTTTGATGAACAATTTAAAGCGTATTGCGGTATTATATCAAGACGACTCATATGGTAAGGCCGGACTTAAAGGTGTAACAATAGCCCTTCAAAAAAGAAAAATGAAGATATTGAGCAAGGCTTCATATGAAAGAAACACTCTCGATGTGGAAAATGCAGTTAGCGCAATTGCTATTTCTAGTCCTAACGCCATTATCATGATCGGTGCGTATGAGCCATGTTCAAAGTTTATACGTCTGATGAGAGACAGTATAAAGAGCAGGCCGATATTTCTTAACGTATCCTTTGTAGGAGCCGATGCGTTTGCAGAAACACTGGCAAATAAGGGGTTAGGGGTTGTAGTCACGCAGGTTGTCCCTTATCCTTTTGACAAAAGAGTGCCTATTGTGGAGGAATATCACAGGTTAACTAAAAAATATATTGTAGATTCAAAAATCAGTTTTATGGGTATGGAGGGTTTTATAGCAGCTAAGGCTCTTTGTAAGATTCTTGAGAAAATGAAGAACTATACCCGGGCTGATTTTATCCGGACTGCAGAATCGCTGCATGAGTCTCTGGGTGGCTTTAAAGTGCAATTTTCACCTAAAAGTCACCAGGGTTCGGATCTGGTTCATTTCACTCAGATCGGACCGGGAGGCTCTATATCTAATATAGACAATCTCAATCAACTGTATAAATACTGGGATTAGTCTATACAATAATCATAATTCGCAGATCCATTACATTGGTGTTTGTAGGGCCTGTAATCAGAAGGTTTCCCAGCTCTTTAAAAAAATTATACGAGTCATTATTTAACAGAAAATGTAAAGGATTAAGACCCATACTTTCTGCTCGTTTAAAGGTGTTGTTGTCCGCTATTGCACCGGCAGCATCAGTGGGGCCGTCACCTCCGTCCGTACCCCCGCTGAGAACAACAATATTTTTCATTTCTGCAATATCTATTGCCGCAGCCAGAACAAATTCCTGATTTCGCCCTCCAAGTCCGCTACCTGTAATATTTACAGTGGTTTCTCCGCCGGATAGTATGCAGGCCGGAGGCGGCAGGGGGTTGCCGGTTTTTAGTATCTCTCTTGCTATTGCTGTGTGAACTTTAGCAACATGTTTTGTTTCACCCTCGATCATGGAAGAAAGAACAAGGGTATTGTATCCTGTTTTTTCAGCTTCTATCCTTGCAGCATTTATTGCTTCCATATTACTTGCAATAATCAAATTATATGTCTTTGCAAAAGCCGGGTCGCGTTTTTCGGTGTTTCAGGGGTGTTGCCTGAAATTCCTGCTTTAATATGGGAAATGACGGTTTGGGGTATCTTTTTTATTATGTTGTATTTTCCGAAAATTTCCATGCATTCTTTAAAGGTGCTTGGATCCGGCACACTCGGCCCCGAGGCAATTACGTCCAGGTCATCTCCGACTACATCGGAAAGTATAAGAGAAATCATGGTAGCAGGATATGCTGCCTGGGCGAGCCTTCCCCCTTTTATTATGGATGTGTGTTTTCTGATTGTATTTATTTCGTGAATAGTAGCGCCACATGAGAGAAGAATCTTTATAGTATCCTGCTTGTCTTTCAATGATATTCCATCAGCAGGCAGGGGAAGCAGGGCGGACCCACCACCTGAAATAAGGAATAACACCAGATCGTCCTTTTCCGCGTCCTTAAAAAGTTTTATAATTGAATCAGCACCCTTTTCTCCGTTTTCATCAGGTATTGGATGGCCGGCTTCTATTAGTCTAATTCGACTAAGACTTGCAATATGATCATATTTAACATTTATAATTCCGCTGGTGATCTTTTCTCCCAATATATCTTCAATCGCTGCAGCCATGGGAGCTGTAGCCTTGCCGGCACCTATTACAAACAAGTTCTTAAAAAGTGAAAGATCAAATTTCCTGTTTCCTAAATAAAGGTTGTCACCTTTGCGCATGCAGTATCTTTTTACGGCCAGGTCGGGTTTTACTGCTTCCAGGCCTTTGTAAAAGATTTTAACAGCATTGCCGCGCATTTCGGTAATATCATTCAATTGGGTGTTCATGGTCCCTTAATGCTTACATCCTTAAATATTGTTGTGTATAATATATTGCAGATCATAGTTCTTTTAGTATTCCAGCCTTAGGGAGCGTCACATATAAAAAGTCAATCCTCTTTACCGATTGTGTGAATTTTGATCAGGTTTGTAGAACCGCTTTTTAGCGCTAACCCTGTTACGATTATGATAAGATCATTCTTTTTTGCGAATTTATTACTGATTATTATTTTTTCGCCCGATTCAATTATGCGTTTTGTGTCATTAATAGGAGGGATCAATAAAGGTATTACACCCCAGACCAGTGAAAGTCGGTTATTTATTTTCTTTGAAGGCGAAAATGCGTAAATAGGACTGGACGGACGCTGTTTAGAAATTAATTTTGAAGTTTTGCCGGATATGGAGAATGTAACAATTGCTTTTGCATTTACTTCACTAAGAATGTTTACACAAGATTGTGCCACAGCACGTGTTACCAAGTCCTGCCTGCCTTTTTCGTATTGGATATTATACTTCATGAAAGGTGAGCTTTCCGTTTCAGCGGCAATTCTTGCCATCATTTTTACTGCCTTATCAGGATACTTCCCCAATGCGGTCTCACCGGAAAGCATTACAGCATCTGTTCCGTCATAAATTGCATTGGCCACATCAGATGCTTCAGCTCTTGTAGGGATAGGATTCTCGGTCATTGTCTCAAGCATCTGGGTGGCTGTTATTACCGGCTTATTTGCCAGGATTGCTTTATAAATTATTTGTTTTTGAATTTTAGGGACCATCTCAGGATTTAGCTCAACACCAAGGTCTCCCCGTGCCACCATTACAGCATCAGCAATTTTCAGAATTTCATCAATATTATCGACTGCTTCGGGTTTTTCAATTTTAGCAATGACCGGTATATCAGATCCATGTTTTTTTAATACGGACTTGATATGTTTCAGGTCATTAGCTTTCCTTACAAAAGAGAGAGCAAAAAAATCGACATCTTTTTTAATACCAAAAAGAAGATCTTTTCTGTCTTTTTCGGTTAGAGAAGGGGCTGAAACCTTAACGCCAGGCAGATTTATCCCTTTATGTTCTTTTAATATCCCTCCACTAATAATTTTGCAGGTGACGGTATCTTTGATTTTGGACAAAATTTTAAGCTCTATGAGCCCGTCATCAAGGAGTATTTTATCCCCTTTTTTTACATCTTTTGACAAATTTTTATAAGTGGTTGAAATTATATCGACGCTGCCTTGGATCTGTTTTGCTGTTATCTGTATTGTTTTATTTTTTTCCAGAAAAACTGTCTTTCCTTCTTTTAATGTACCTGTCCTTATCTTTGGGCCCTGAAGATCAAGAATTATCCCCACAGGCTTTTTCGTCTCCATTGAAATAGCACGCAGGTTTTTTATAACCTTTTGGTGTTCCTCGCGGCTGCCGTGAGAAAAATTAAGTCTAGCCAAATTCATTCCTGATGAGATTAACTTTCTTAATACAGATTTACTGCTCGATGACGGGCCGATTGTTGCAATGATCTTTGTTTTGTTAGTCATGACCACACCTTTCACTATCCATTTTCTAGTAAATATTGCGAATAACTTATAATTGCAATCATTTATTATTGACGGGCTATAAAAAGTCATATTTTCCCAATTTTCTGAATTCCCGCCTATGCGGGAATGACAAATAAAATTATAATATCAAGGAAATATACTAACTGTCATACCTATCCCGCAACGAATGCGGGATAAACTGTGGCGGTTATCCAGGCTTTAAAATGACTTTTTACGATTCGGTCATTATTTAAACCCTCTGTTGTTTATTTAATAAATGGTATTCATTTTTGATGTTTATGTTGACAAAAAAGCTTAATACTTTTATGCGTTTTCTTTATGATGGATGAAGAAGTATATTCAATGGAATTCACTAATAATGGCCGGGCTTATGTCCATTTAACGGGGGATATTTGTGCCAAAAAAATTCGCAACACCTTTTTTGTAATTGCATTAAATGAAAATTGGATTAAAGGACAGCGAAGTATTTTATGGCATTTTAAAGGGGCTTATTTCCCCGATTTTTTTGAGTTTACCGGAATATTTAAAAACGCTCATATGGCACAAAACTTTACACGGCCTGGAAAGTCGGCGGCAGTAATCGAAGAAGATTCCCAAATGCAAAAACAAGTATCTAATTTTTATAGTAATATTGCTGAGATGTTAACAGAACGAAAGATAAAGCATTTTAATACCGTAGAGGAGGCTGAAGCCTGGCTGGACTCCTAAGATACTCAAAAGGGATCACTTGGGTGGTGTGAAATATTTTTCTGCATAAAATTTTTCTCCTTGTATATATCTTAAATTCTCTTCTTATATATTTAACAGATTCTGTATAACAGATTGTTCCCGTTGAGCACAGCTGGCTTCGCCTATACGCCCCAGGGAACGCCTCAGTTGGATAGCGCTCCCTTTTTTATCCTCTACCGGTAATCTTTTTATCGATCCGCATTTCAGGGTTACGTTTTAAAAACGCAACAGTACCCCCGGTGATCATCACTTTGTTTCCGATCTTCTCGTAAGGCAGGCGACCCCGCATATACAGTTCATGCAGACTTTGCCTGGAGCGTCCTAATTCCCTGGCAGCATCTGTGAGTGTATAAAATTTCAGAATGAGTTTTTCCACTTTAAACAGGACAGGTTATCGCTAGTAAAATGATCGACAGTACTATAGTGAGATATCCGGATATCCAGTAAGTCATTGTGTTAATCCTCCCATTTATTTGTAATGTAGTTTTTGAAGTTTGGTTCCATTTTTTACATATAATTATAAGTTTGTCAAGAAAAAAATAAATATTAAAAAATATATTAATAAATATAATAATTAGTTATAATTAAAATGAAATATAAATATAGCTTAGTTTGTCAAGATAATATATTTAAATGTTTTTACTGGATAAGTGAACATTTTTTTCTAAGATGCTGGAAAGCGGCGAGACCTTTGAAAAATGTTCAATTTTGGCATAGTTCAAGGCGGACGAAATTTTTAACCGGAGGAATACATTGAGTATTTTGAGGATTAAAAATTGAGTCCAACGCAGAAATCTGCCAAAAGGGGACGTTTTGCAAAGGTCTCG
>DAOWEJ010000057.1 GCA_030638575.1 Deltaproteobacteria bacterium
CACGGATTTTCACGCAACTACACAGAGTTTCTGCCTGTGCATCGGCCCCTTTCCAGTTTATAAAGCTAATAGGGCACAAGCAGAAATTGAAGGTATAGGAGGTGAAAGAAATGGGAGATAAACAAGAAAATTTGGTGTGTGCCCACTGTGGGTACACGGCTGACGGCAAGTTTGCCGGGGATATCTGTCCGGGATGCGGCCTTACTTACTGGAAATGTGGCAATTGTGGGTTTCTTGTTACAGCAGCTGAGCCACCTGAAGCATGCCCCCAGTGTAAGGAGAAGTGCGATTTCTTAAACGTCACCTGCTACACGCCTGAATGCGGAGGGCCTGGTAACATTGATCATAGATTATAGCTATGGCCTCTCTGTTCTGTTTTAAGCAGGATTTACTTGATTAACAGTATATTACATTAATTTACTTTGTGTTTGGGAGATGACATTAAAATACCTGAGGTTGATATCGGCCAGTGCAGTCTATGTGGCGGATGTATTGAGGTGTGCCCTATGGTTTTCAGGCTGAATGAAGCAGGTTTTATAGAGGTTAGCGAACTTTCGCGATATCCTGAGACAGACGTTGATGAAGCCATAAAAAATTGTCCCGAGGACTGCATATCATGGGAGTAAGAATAAGTATGCATTCACAGGTTCAAAGCTATCTTTCTTTCGCTGAACCCAGAATATACGTCCCGAAACTCAACATCCGCCATGTATTATTAAACCGATTCCACGTAGAACTCACCTTGCACTTTTGCGCAGGACCGTTCATAGCTTACGAATCATTTGTTCATGTTTGCGGCAAACCTACAACCCCTGAACCTTGAACTTTGAACCCATGAACGGTTACAAGAATAGAAATGAATAATGGGTGGCAGACAGCTTAAAAAAGAAGTCTTTAAACTTTTAAGTGATAAAGATTTTGAAAAAGATATATTAAAAATAAGCGGGTTTTCTGCAAGAGCTGTAGTAAACCCGCTTTTTTCTTTTTTTTACAATAGCGATGAACTCATAAAGTGGCGGGCTGTTACTGCAATGGGCGTTGTTGTTTCCAATCTCGCTGATCATGACATGGAATCGGCACGGGTAGTAATGCGCCGTTTTATCTGGAACCTTAACGATGAATCAGGAGGGATAGGCTGGGGTTCACCTGAGGCAATGGGTGAAATCATGGCCAGGCACGAGGAGCTCGCAAAGGAGTACCATAAAATACTTATATCCTACATCATGCCTGACGGAAATTATATCGAACATGAAATTCTGCAAAGGGGTGTTTTGTGGGGTATCGGAAGACTTGCCCATGCCAGGCCTCATCTTGTAAAGGATTTTGCCCATCTGCTTTGCCTTTATATGGAATCGCCGGACCCGGCCCTTCGCGGACTTGCTGCATGGACTGCCGGACTTTTTAATTGTGAAACTACAAACAGGCTCCTTAAGCACCTTGAGAAAGATCGGGCAACATTAACATTCTATTTCGATGGCACACTGGAAGAACTCTCTGTGGCTCAACTTTTTAAGAAAAGTTTTAATCCTGCCTACCTGGAGGGTCGCTAATGCTTGGTTCGTCAGGTCGGGCAGGAGGTTCTACCTATATGCGATTCATCCACCCCCCTGGCTAACCAATCCAGAAACCTCTTAAGCAGCCCGGACTTTTCAGGCTTTTTTTGAGAATAAATCGTCTTTGATATTAAAACAACGTTATGAACCTTTGTATTGTTTCGATTTTTACTTTCAGGATCCATTAGCTCCATTTCCTTGTTTCAAATTGTCGACATAATACACTGGCTGGGCAGTTATTATTGCTCTACCGCCTATCATAATTGCCAATCCTAGTGGATTTACTGTTTTCCATCTTCCATGCTATTCCCGAGTTTTTCGAGCAAAGCAAATGTACCAAGGTTCGGATATAATTGGCCTCTAAGGGCCATTGATATCCAGCCCTTCTCTTCAGATATAACAATGATCAGTGCATCACTTACCTGGCTGAGACCAAGGGCTGCGCGGTGCCGGGACCCAAGACCGAGGGCTTCCAGTGCTGGAGTATGTGAAGCTAAGGGAAGTAAGACACTTGCTTTTCGTATTTTTGAATCCCGGATAATCACAGCCCCATCATGGAGCGGGCTTCCAGGATAAAAGATGTTCTCTAAAATCGGCGCGCTAACAGCAGCATCAATAATAACTCCTCCTTGAAGATGTTCATCCAGGTTATCTGCATGCTCCATCACCATGATTGCACCGTGACGTTTCTCACTCAGCTTAGAGAGTGCAAGGACAACCTCCCCCGGAACTTTTATTTTAGGAGAGATACAGCATTTTAGGTGGGTCTGTAACAGGCCCTGTTCTAATTGGTTGAGTCCCACCCTTATTTCGTATATTTTCTGTAAAAGATCGCCCAGACGAGAACACTGCTTAAGGCATGGGATATCATTGTGAAGTTGTTTAACCCTAAATTTAAGTTCTTCCAGTTGTTCCTTAATCGCCTCTTCTTCACTCAATATATCTTCATTAGTTGGCTCGTTCACTTTTATGCTCCAATCATTTCAACTTCTTCTTTCCTGCCACGTATCACTACAAAAGTTCACCATGTCCCAAATGATATTGCCGGTTGCGGTCGTGTCTGCCACTACATCCGGCTAAAATGGTTCCTAAAACTCTTGCCATTTGCATTTTGCCTTTCATTATCGCGTTGACCTTTGTTTGGCCTTCAACACGATATCACCTTTGTCAACGCCGATATTATTTGCAATGACATGGCACTTCACTTTTAAGAGGAAAAATATGGGACCCATTTCATTGGAAAGCGCCTCATAATTCCCCTGCCCTTTGCTTATTATAAATCTTGAATTGTTATATACTTTCTTAAATTCTGCACTGCATGTTTTAAAAATAGTGCCGGGAGCATCCGTGCCGGAGGATAATATAGTCGCAACCTTATCAATACCTGCCTGTTCAGCGTCCTCATATGTAGCATCATTTATAATCGGGACATCCCTGACAACATAAATCACCGGTTTCTTCATTTCCTCTATTAAGATTCTGTCAAAAACACATTCCCCGGCATTATCCCCAATATATAATATCTCATGTGCTTCATTAAAGCGATCTTTAAACTCATTATAATCGAGTATAGCAAAATCCTTATCAAGGATTTCGGCCACTTCAACGTTTAAATCGAAGTCCCAATTTGCACCGAAATCTATCACATTCCCGGCAATAGCAATTCTTATTGCCGCCAGGAGACTATCGTTTGACTTTTCGACATGGCTTTTCAAACAGGAATACAATGACAGGGCCTTTTGGGTACTTTCGCTTTTTATTTCTCTGTAGGGATCCAAATTTCCCGTAATTTCTCCAATCTTATGATAGATCAATCTGGCACTTTCCGGAGGAGTGCTTTCAAGTGGGATGTCCCTTATCATCATTCCCACTTCATCTAATACCTTTTTTATCTTCTCTTCATCATCTGTTGCTATTCTTGCCGCCCGGAGCGCCTGATTCAAGAAACAAGGAAAACAGTCAAGATATGTTCTCATTATCCAAAACCCCACTGAACAGTTCAGGTTATTGTGGCTTCGCTCCTAACCCGTTTCAGGAGCTGGATTCCCTCTTTTTAAGTTCTGCCAGTTCATTTTTCTTTTCCTCAATATCTGTTTCTAACTCCTCAATTAAGAGCATCTGTTGAGGTTGAACTGAATGGGCTGGAAGTGCATCTTCACGATCCTTCATTTCTTCCTCGAGGTTTTTTATCTCTTTTTTTAGCTCTTCTTCTTTATCCATAATTCAATAAAGCCTCTCTTCTTTCTGGTCCTCACTTCATCATGGTTAGCCGCCTTACTCCCCTAATTTGCCTGAAATTTGCTCCTTCGCTTACACACATTAACGCTATTTCGGCGTCTATTACCCTTGTACCTGATATGGCATTCAAACCGTGGTCAAACAGGATTGGGGATAGAGGAGCCGTATCTCCTAATACGATTATATATGCCCTGGGATTGCAGAGTTCAAGCAGATGCTCCATGGTATGGTTCGTTAAAGCAGTACCCGTGATAGCTACAACATCCGCCTGGGGAATCAGATTATCCGCATCAGCTTCAGTAAAATCTCCCTCTTTTGGGTTCTTCTCAATGATCCAGAGTTCCTTCGAATACTTGCGAACCTTGGGTATGAATGGGAAGTGCCCCACAACAGCTATTCTCTTGCCCTTCCCCTTTTCTATGATCAATTCAGCGGCATTAAGCTCAATGCATGAATTCTCATCAATCTCAACAAGTGAATTGATGGTTGCCATGCCGATAGCTGCTTCAAGTATGCTTTGGGAATAGGCCAGTTGGGCCAGTTCCTGAGGAGTTTTGTCCAACAG
>DAOWEJ010000039.1 GCA_030638575.1 Deltaproteobacteria bacterium
ACAGGAGTAAATTGGCTTACATCAAAACTCAAGGGCAACAGATGGCCTGCTGAAGGTATCACCGGAGATCTTCCCCAGCGCAAAAGATTCAACCTGATGGAGCGATACAAAGATGGCAGTATAAAGATCCTTGTAGCAACGGATGTGGCTTCCAGGGGCATCCATGTCGAGGATATAAGCCATGTAATAAATTACGACCTGCCACAGGATGCAGAGAATTATATTCATAGAATCGGCCGGACTGCAAGGGCTGGAAAAGCCGGACGGGCATTGTCGATTGCTTGCGAGAGATATGTCTTTCATCTTGAGCCCCTTGAGGAAATGCTTGGCTATAAGATTCCTGTTGTCTGGCCTGAAAATGACTGGTTCGTAGAAGACAAGGCCGGCTCGGTTTTTATTGCTCCGCGTGACCGAAAAAGAAGACCTCCACAGAGACCAACACATGCAAAAAAGTACCACGCCAGGCAAAAAGTTTCTGGAAAAGCAAGGAAAAGCTCTTATCCCGGCGCTTTTTTCGGTTTTGCTCCGCCGTCAGAGAATAAAAACCGGCCTGCACCACCCGCTCATAAAGACCAACCTGGCGATAGAAAGAAAAGAAGCCGTTTTATTAAAAAAAACAGGGTTGCTCAAAAGCGCAAGACTTCCGAATCTGATGATAAACGAAGCTGACAGCCGGGATGATGTTCCCGACTGCTTCACAAAAAAGTTGTCGGTCTGGCAGGTGACCTGGCAGAGAAGAACAAAAGCTGTTTTCTTCTGTTTTATCCTTGATAAAGTCGCTTTTTTTATCTAAATTATCCTTCATGGGTTACATTTTTAATTTTAATGATGCCATTGCATATGAGCAGTGGTTTAATAATTCGCGGAACAGGCTTGCCTTTGATCTTGAAAGCCGTCTTATGATCGATATGCTAAGTCCGATGCGAGGAGAGGCTCTGCTCGATATAGGCTGCGGAACCGGGGCAAGCCTTCGGCCCTTCCTTGAAAAGGGCCTTAACGTGACAGGTCTTGATCCATCACCGTATATGCTCGATATTACAGTTAAAAACCTTGGAAATCGCGTGGATCTTTATCGTGGATTTGCAGAAGATCTTCCCTTTGATGACAATTCCTTTAACTATGCATGCTTTGTTACAACCCTTGAATTCGTTGATGATCCCAAAAAAGCCATCGAGGAAGCCTGTAGAGTGGCAAAAGATAAGATATTTATAGGTGTGCTCAACAGATATGCAATCAAGGGTATTCAGCGGAGAGTTAAGGGAATCTTTACAGAAACCATTTTTAATCATGCCAGATTTTTTGGTATCTGGGAATTGAAGGAGGTCATAAGGACAGTTTTAGGGCGTGTTCCCATATCCTGGAGGACTGTGTGCCAGTTGCCGGTTGTGTCTGAAAGGTTTACTCACAACATGGAACAATCAAGATTCGTTCAAAAAATTCCGTTTGGCGCTTTTGCAGGAATGGTTGTTACCCTTGTTCCCCGTTTCAGAACCAAGCCGCTTACAATGCGGTACCGGCAGAAGCATACAATCGGAACCGCAACAGGGTGAGACCTTTGTAAAACGGCACTTTTCGAAGTCTGCGCTTATCTGCCCGATTTCTGCGTCAGGCTCAAATTTCAATCCTCGAAACCCCGCCATGGCGGGGTTCCTGTGGTTGAAATTTTCGCCTTCCTTGAACTCGAACAAAAATTACCATTTTTCAAAGGTCTCAGGATGAGAAGGATTTTCGATTTTTTAATTGATGATTAAAAGGAAAAACGATGCAAGCATATCTTTTCGAAACATTGAAGGATAATGAGGTTAAATGTAATCTTTGCAATCATCGCTGTGTAATAAAGGACGGAAAACGGGGAATTTGCGGTGTTCGGGAAAACCAGACAGGAACATTGAAAACACTGGTGTATGGAAAACTAATTGCCCGACATATCGACCCAATTGAAAAAAAACCGCTTTTTCATCTTCTGCCCGGCAGTCTTTCCTACTCCATAGCGACCGTTGGCTGCAATTTCAAATGTCTTTTTTGTCAGAATGCAGATATTGCCCATATGCCGTCGGATCATAGAGGAATGATAATAGGAGATTCCAGCACCCCGGAAGATGTTGTTTCTGCGGCAGTAAAGGGTGGATGCAAAAGCATTGCCTATACATATACCGAGCCTACCGTATTCTTTGAATTTGCCTATGATACAGCAAAACTTGCTCATGAAAAGGGGATTTATAATCTGTTTGTAACCAACGGATATATGACATCTGAAGCCCTGGAAATGATAAGCCCGTATCTTGATGCTGCAAATGTGGATTTAAAGGCCTTTACTGAAAAGTATTATAATAAGTTATGCAAGGCAAAACTAAAACATGTAAAAGATACGTTAAAATTGATGAAATCTTTAGGAGTTTTTGTGGAAGTGACAACATTAATCATTCCGGGTCTAAATGACGATAAACAGCAGCTTGAAAACCTTGCATTATTCATCGCTGAATCATTGGGCACTGAAACACCCTGGCATATCAGCCGGTTTCATCCAACATATAAGCTGACAGACCGCTCCCCAACGCCGGTTAAGACCCTGGTTATGGCCCGGGAAATCGGTATAAATGCAGGCTTGAAATATGTTTATACAGGAAATGTACCTGGGGAAGATGGTGAAAAAACGTATTGTTATAATTGCGGCTCGCTTCTTATCGACCGCTGGGGCTATAATATAAGAAAAAATTTAATTGAAAAAGGTATTTGCACACATTGCGGTGCTAAAATTGACGGTATAGGTCTGTAACAGTTTTGCCGGTATCAGATATGAGGCTTTAGCTTGTTCTTTATCTTCGCGAACCCGTAGAAATTACTTGCTTAGTACATATATTCTTAAATACGATTACGTATAATGTTTTATTTTCACCGCAGAGCCGCAAAGCACGCAAAGAATCGTTTTCTTATTGCTTTCCGCTGAGAGGGCGGAAAGCAATAAAGAATTCATCCCTACGGGAAAAAATAGTTTGATATAAAAACATATAGTTGTAACAACATAAACGCTGATTGATTTTCCTTTGCCGTCCTCTCAACGGCAAAGGAAAAAACTTCTAACTCTGCGTGCTCAGCGTCTTAAGCGAAGCGGGCGGTGAAAGAAATCTATATAAAAAACGTCATCTAATTAACGAATTAGAGTTCTAAACAATTCAAGTATAATTATCATGAGACAATTTTAACTATTACAAGCAAAGGAAATAATAAGAAATGAACAAATCACAGCGAGAAGTAATATTCGGCCCCATGCGGCCGCCGTTTTTAATTTTAACACCGGCGTGCGTTCTGCTAGGTGCTGCGACTGCAGTATGGTCAACAAATGAATTAAACCTGTTTTACCTTGTATTAGCCCTTGTCGGGGCTGTTGCAACCCACATCAGCGTAAATGCACTTAACGAATATGAAGACTTTAAAAGTGGTCTCGATTTTAAAACTGAGCCGACACCTTTCAGCGGCGGAAGCGGAACCCTTCCTAAAAATCCCGAAAAAGCCCGTATAGCCCTGTTTACCGGATTAATCACCTTTGCAATCGTTGTCCTGACAGGCGTATACTTTATTTATGTGTGGGGATTTTTAATTTTGCCATTAGGCGTTGCAGGCCTTATAATTGTGGCAGTCTATACCAGGTGGATTACTAAAAATGCGTTCCTGTGTCTGATTGCACCAGGACTTGGATTCGGCCTGCTGATGGTGATAGGCACGGATTTTGTCCTCACAGGTTCATACTCCTGGACAGCGTTTTTTGCGTCTATGGTTCCTTTTTTTCTTGTCAGCAATCTTTTGCTTTTAAACCAGTTTCCTGATGTTACAGCCGATAAAGGTGTGGGGAGAAAGCATTTTCCCATTGCAATCGGGAGAAAGGCAAGTGCAAAGATTTATTGTTTGTTCCTGGCAGGCGCCTATGTGCCGATTATTTTAGGGTACTTAGCCGGACTCCTTCCTTTGGAAGCCTTTCTGGGGCTTATCTCAATTGGTCTTGCAATTCCAACAGCAAGAGGGGTCGTTAAGTATGCCGATGACATCCCTGGACTGATACCTTATATGGGAAGAAATGTTATTATAAATATCGCAACTCCAGTACTCCTTGCAGTTGGCTTGTTCATCAGCCGGTAACAACTTTATAACTTTACAAACCGCCCCCAATATATGAATATTAACTGCCATACCCATATTTTCAGTCTTGATTGTGCTCCCCGAGAGTTTCGGGATCGTTTTTACCTGGATATTAAAAACCCCCTTCACAGATTTGTTCACAAACTTCTAAGAAAGATTCTTCCAGACGACAGCAAGCTTGAAGACTGGCTGAAATTTATTGATCTTTCCATCTATGAGATCGCTCAGAAACTGGTTATAGAAATGGATGAGGCCGGCATAGATATCTGTACCCCGCTGATGATGGATATGACATATTGTAAAAAGTTCGGCGGAGGCACAAAGCCCTTTGAAGACCAGGTAGCTGAGACCGTGGATGCAGCTCAAGCGATAAATAAAAAATACAACCGGATTCGCATGCTTCCGTTTATTGCGGCTGATCCTAACAGAGAAAATATTTCTGAGATTGTAAGAGATGCCCTTGGCAAAGAGGTTTTTAGAGGGGTTAAAATCTATCCGGTCATGGGATTTACACCGGATGATAAAAGGTTGTATCCCATATACGAATACTGTATAGAAAATGACAAACCGATTACAACACATTGTCAAAACGGTGGCATTCCCGGGTTCGAAGAATATTACCACTTGGCAGACCCGAAGTACTGGGGAAAAGTATTAGAAGAATTTCCAACACTTACATTGAATCTGGCACATAATGATCGCACAGGGTCTTCCTGGCAGCCTAAAATTGCCGAACTGATCAAAAACTATCCCAATGTTTATACGGACATTTCCTACGATACGGAGATGTGGTATATGCCGAGAAGGTATTTCAAGGCAATAAAGCGAATGCTGAATACACCGAAAATTAAAGACAGGGTTCTCTATGGAACAGATTGGTACATGGGCCGGTGTTTTTGGACTGAAAAGTCCTACTTAAAATGGTTTCAGGAATATTCAAAAAAATTGTTCTGGTGCAGGGTTAAGTTTTCGGATATAGAGATAAAAAGGATGATCGAAATTAATCCCTTACGATTTCTTGGGTTAAAAGAGGCAGAAACAATATTGACGGTTCCGTAAAAAGTATAAAAACCACTTTTTACGAAACGTTTTAAGTTTTAGGTATTAAGTTTTAAGTAT
Organism: Deltaproteobacteria bacterium; assembly: GCA_030638575.1. Taxonomy (GTDB): domain Bacteria; phylum Desulfobacterota; class Desulfobacteria; order Desulfobacterales; family JAUWMJ01; genus JAUWMJ01. The sequence goes on from DAOWEJ010000039.1 coordinate 5,254, forward strand.
TTGATAAAATAGATAATATCATTAACCTAAAACCTAAAACTTAATACCTAAAACCTGATGAATTCGACTTTTTGCGAATTCATCAATATTGAGTTTATAAAAAGAGGGTTTTCGATGGCAAAAGAAATTGGACTGAAGAAATTTTTTCATAATGTTAAATACCGCAGGCACCGCTATCGCCAGTTTCTCGGTATTGCCTTCACTATACTGGTCAGCGCTGCAGGCAGACCCAGAGCAACTTGGTTCATTGTCGGCTTCATACTGGTTATTATAGGTATTGCAATCCGTTTATGGGCGTCAGGACACATAAAGAAAGACAAAGTCCTTGCAACTGACGGGCCTTATGCCATTGTCAGACATCCTTTATATGTGGGCAATATAATGTTGGGATTAGGGTTTGCCATTGCATCAGGATTATGGTGGTCTTTTCCCCTGCTGATAGGTTTCTTGATAGGCTTTTACCCGCCTGCCATACGTCGGGAAGATGAAAAACTTCATAGATTGTTTAAAGAAGACTGGGAGCTATGGCGCCGGAAAACATGGGCGCTGATTCCGCGTTTTACTTCGATAGAGAAAAATCAACGCGGCAACTGGTCATTCTGGCAGAGCCTGCGACAAAACGGCGAACCTGTAATCGCCCTTTTTTTACTCCTTTGTTTGTACTATCTACACCTGAAACTTATATGAGCCACGGTGAAGCCGATGCAAAATGATTTAAACGGCATCAACGAAGGCGAGCTTCTTCGGTGGATCGAAACCAGCGTAAAAACCGGATCGAATATTATAAGCCACGGTTACCAGGGGCATATCTACCTTTACGAAGATGAGGGCCGGCGCCTGGTAATCAAGGCGCCTATGGGCTGGGGGTTGGGCAAACTTATCCGGCAAATAATGCTGCGCAACGAGTTTAGGGTATATTCAAAGCTTTCTCTTATTCACGGAATACCGAAATGTTACGGTTTTTTAAAAAATCGCTATCTTGCACTTGAGTTTGTTGACGGAGTTTCTATCAAGGAAGCCCGAATTTCAGATAGAGAATTTTTTTTTACAAACCTTATCGATCTTATCAAAAACCTCCACAAGGCCGGCGTAGCCCATAGCGATCTTAAGAAGAAAGACAACCTTCTTGTTGTTAACGGACAAACTCCCTGCGTGATCGACTTTGGTGTGGCTATTATCAGAAAATCGGGTTTTGCACCAGTAAATCATTTTCTTTATAATATTGCCAGAAAATTCGATTTTAACGCCTGGGCGAAATTAAAATATAACAGGAAGCTTGAAAATATCACAGACGAAGACAGAAAATATTACAACAGGACAATAATTGAAACAGTTTCACACAAAATCAAGCGGGTATATCGAAAAATTAAAAGAACTGATTGATTCTGATTTTCATTTTCCAAATGGGGTTACCCTTTTTACATTATATAAAAAAGTTGACTGTAAATGCAGTATTCTGTTATACTTAAGAAAATTATACGTTTATTACCTAAAAGGAGATAAAAGTGAAAATAATAAAGGCTGCCTCTATCGTTTCACTAGTTTTTATAGTTTTGGCAGGTTGTGTTTCTCATAAAGCAGCAGACCTGCAACCTGTAACCGAGACATTTAAAACACCACAATTCTCTACATTAGACGACGCCCTGGACTATTTAGGTACGGAGTTGAGTAAAAAGTTACCGGATCTTGCCGGAAGGGATTTTAATAAAGGTGATAAAGCAACAGTCATTGCCATTGCCGATTTTATCACTGTTGATGAAAAAGTCACCCGGTTTAGCCGCTATGTCGCAGACAAATTAACGCCGTATTTTGTACGTTCAAAAAACTTTTCGGTTTTAGAGAGAGCCTTAATTGAAAAGGTGATTGAAGAACATGAATTCCAGGCATCCCCATTTGTCGACGAAGATTCAACCCTGGAATTCGGAAAGCTTTTAGGTGCTGAAACCATAATTGCCGGCACAATATCAGAGCTTAGCAACGCATTTTACATCAACGCTAAAGCCGTTGGTGTTGCTCAAGGGAATATCATAACTTCCATGGATGTTGAGATTAAAAAAACCGGTAAAATGATATTACTTTACAATGCCGAGCTTCCCCATTTAAGGAAAAAGAAGATAAAAACAAAAATTTTCAGAGCCCAGGGAATCGGCATTCCTTCTCCTAAACATAAAAACCCGGCACTTGCGCGTGCCCTGGCTTTTCGGGCTGCCAAAGGCGTTGCCATGCGTGACTTAATTGAGCAGATACAGTCAACCAATATTACTTCCGATACAACGATAAAGGACATGGTGGCCCAGGATGACAACATACGTATCCAGCTGAATTCAAGCCTTCAGGGGGCTCGTGTGGTTAATCAAAGACAATTGGCGGACGGTACGGTTGAAGTAGAAATGGAAGTTGAATTGACTGAAGATTTTATAAGAGCCTTATCTTCAAATTAATATTGATGAATTCGTAAAAAGTCCAATTTATTCAAACGATTTCCTTAAGCATAATCTAAGAGTTTATAAATCAACACCTTTTCTTTCTTGCCTTTGACCTTGACGGCAGATAACTGCTCGGCGGTAAAATCGCCGGTTAGAAGGCTATTAGTGGTTTGACTAAGGATGATATCACAGGAAAACTCCTTGGTAAGCCCTTGGATTCTTGATGCCAAATTCACTGTATCGCCCACAAGGGCATATGAAATCCGGTCTTTGCTCCCGATATTGCCTGCCAATACAGCTCCCGTATGAATACCGATCCCGTGTTGGAGTGGATCGACTCCTTGTTTCTCAAAGTTTTTATTCAATTCGATCAGTCGCCTTCTCATCTCCAATGCAGCCTTAACAGCCATATCCGTATGGTCGTCATAGCTTACAGGGGCTCCGAATACCGCCTCAATCTCATCGCCAACATACTGGAGAACAAGACCACGGTTTTCTTTGATGGCTTCCGTCATCTGGGTAAAATATTGGTTCATTATGGTGACTACTTTTTTAGG
>DAOWEJ010000068.1 GCA_030638575.1 Deltaproteobacteria bacterium
ATTGATGAGCTTTCCGGTGGTCAGCGGCAGAGGGTTTTTATTGCAAGAGCTCTTGTTACAGAGCCTGAAATTCTCATTCTGGATGAACCGACAGCCAGTGTTGACTCAAAAGGCCAGGCTGAAATTTACACAATTTTAAAAGATCTTAATGAAAAAGTTACAATCCTGGTAGTAAGCCATGATCTCCTGGCTCTCTCCAGTTATATTAAATCAGTTGCATGTGTAAACCGCCGTGTCCATTTCCATGAGGCTGCCGAAGTCACAGAGGAAATGCTGGAGATGGCGTATCAATGTCCGGTGGAATTAATCGCTCACGGATTGCCGCACCGTGTTTTGCGTACACATGATGAGAATTGATATATGTTTGAAGCACTTCAGTTTGAATTTATGAGAAATGCCTTGATGGCCGGTCTTCTTACCAGCGTCATCTGCGGTATTATCGGAACCTTTGTCGTTGTTAACAGAATTGCCTTTCTTGCCGGAGGCATCGCACATGCTGCTTATGGCGGCATTGGTCTCGCATTTTTTCTAGGACTGCCATATATCGTCGGCACACTGGGCTTTACTCTTTTTGCGGCTATGATAATGGCGGCTGTAACTCTGAAAGCCAGGGACAGAGCGGATACTTTTATCGGTGTGCTGTGGGCTGGCGGAATGGGGCTTGGAGTACTCCTTTTAGACCTGACACCAGGATATAATGTCGATTTGATGAGTTATCTTTTTGGCAGCATTCTGGCTGTTCCGAAATCGGATCTCTGGCAGATGTTGGTAATATGCTTAAGTGTTGGGCTTATAGTACTATTTTTCTATAATGATTTCCTGGCCATGTCTTACGATGAGGAATTCGCTCAGCTTCGGGGAGTTCCTGTGAAGCCATTATATTTTCTTCTCATAGGCATGATTGCCCTTTCTATTGTCATGATTATTCGTGTGGTCGGCCTTATTCTTGTTATTGCGCTGTTGACCATTCCGCCATATATTGCTGAAAAATATGCACGATCTCTTCGCATGATGATGCTTATTTCTACCCTGCTTTGCTGCATGTTTACTATGGCCGGGCTATGGCTTTCATACATTTTTAATCTTACATCAGGAGCGACAATCATCATGGTGGCGGTAGCGGCCTTTTTTATATCATTTTTAGTGCAGCATTTGAAAACAAAACGTTTATATTCAAAAGCTATTGGCGATTGATATCTTAATACGTGAGCGTTCACGGAACGTTGAAATTAGAAATTGGAAATTTGACCTTCATGCTTTGTAATCGTTTACAGTTGTCGGTTCACGGTTTTCCCAATGAACTATGCAACGGCTTAAGCATTTTGGATATTGATCTCAATCCTTGAATTAATTCTTTTAAATCTTCAAAAGAGGGCCTAATAATTCTCTTATGCTTTTTTGTTTTTCAACCGTGAACCGTATAACCGGCAACCGTGAACGGATACCATGCTTTTGTTCTACTTTCCAATTTCAAGTTTCAAGCCGTGAACGGATACCTTAACACCATAAGAGGAAATCATGTGTTATCAGTGTAATTATGCGCACCTTCTTGAAAATTCCGGTTTGGGCTCCACGCCGAATCGATTGAAGGTACTTGAAGTTATAGGAAACAACAATTATCCTTTAAATCCCCGTGAGATTATTGATATATTAAGCCGCAGTACTGATATCAACCGTGTTACTGTTTATCGAATCCTTGATCTTTTAGTTGAAAAAAAACTTGTTAACCGAATAAGCAGCGGAGGGCGTTCGTTTCATTACGGCCTGGCTCCGAACGAGCATCATCAGCCACACCCCCATTTCTATTGCAGGCAATGTGGAAGCATGGAGTGTTTAAATCCTGAAAGTCTGCATCTGGATATTAAGCCCCTTAACAGAACTTTTCCGGGATTTATTGATAACGTGGAAGTTCGCCTTGACGGTATATGTAAAAACTGCCTGAAAAACGAAGAAATCAAAAGCAACAGCAAGGCATCGCTTTAAATTCGTACCATTTCCCTTAACAGCTTCAAGTTAGTTTCATCCCAGTCTTTATCTGTCTCTATTTTTGGGGTTTCGATGATTTTAGGAACATCGGAAAACCTTTCATCATTCATAATATATTTAAATGCGTCTAAACCAATATAGCCGAGACCGATTTGCTCATGTCTATCAACCCTTGATCCTAAATCTTTTTTTGAATCATTAAGGTGGATAAGGCATAGACGGTCAAGGCCGACGGTAGAATCAAAATCATCCATGGTTTTCCGGTAATATTCCTTGGTCCTGATATCGTAGCCGGCGGCAAAGATATGGCATGTGTCAAGACAGACACCCAGATTGATTTTCTTTTCAACCCTGCTTATGATCGAGGCAAGGTGTTCAAAAGTATAGCCGACACTTGAGCCCTGCCCTGCCGTAGTTTCAAGCAGGAGGCGAGCGCTTATTTCAGGAGCTATAGCAAATATTTCATTTATGCTATCAGCGATTCGTGAGATTCCCTCCTTGTCACCTGCTCCCATGTGAGATCCTGGATGAAGTACAACATATGGAATGCCCAGGTTTGAAGATCTGACCAGTTCCTGGGCAAGCGCATTAAAAGACATCTTATACTTTTTCTTTTCGTGTGTTGCCAGGTTTATCAGGTAAGATGTGTGAGCAGCGATCCGGGTTATCCCGGTTTCTAATTTTGCCTGCTTAAAGTTTTGAATCTCCTTTCGTGTAACAACTCTTTCCTTCCAGGTGCTTGAATTTTTTGTAAAGATCTGAAGTGCGTTGCAACCATACAATTTTGCTTCATACAGGGCCTTGTCGAAACCTTTTGCGATGGAGAAATGTGCGCCCAGCAGGCAGGGGGATTTTTGGTCTTTTAATTTTTTCCTGTGCATATTAGTAAGCGTTCGCGGAACGCTGAAATTAGAAAATAGAAATTGGAAATTTGGCTTTTGTACTGTAGAATTATGTCTGATTTTATTTTTATCACGAAAACACGAAAGGAGGAAAGCACGAAACATCCTTTTCACCTAATTCTTTTTTCGCGTTTTCATTTTTTCGGGATTTCGTGATTGGTTTTTGATTTTGGACAAAATTTTCCAAATTTTGTGACACTTATCAAAGTCCTGCCGGCGAATATCTGGTAACGCTTCTGCCAGTTTGTATACAGCCAACTCGTAAACTCGTTTTTATCTCTTACGAATTTCTACTTTCTAATTTCAAGCCGTGAACGGCTGCGCATCTTATTTATTTTCGGCCAAAGTGGCACGTTTAACAGCATCTTTTCCAAATTTTTCGGTTATTGAGTCAACAGCCCTGTCCACCTTTTCCCAATTGTGACTCTTTTTTTCCTTGCTTTTAAAAAGTTCCATTTGAAACGGCATGGCCGCCGGTACCAAGCCTGAAGCACCGACCCCGATGAGCCTTATTTTCGTTTTAAGCCTGTATTTAAAAAGAAGCCCTGAAGCAACAGAATAAATCGTTTCTGATGACTGCGTCGGAGCATCGATGGTTGTGCTTCTTGTGATTTGTTTAAAATCTGCGTGCTTTAGTTTTAAGGTTATGGTTTTTGCTTTAGCATTAAGTCTTCTTAAATCCCTCCCGACATCTTCGGATTGCTTTAAAAGATATTTTTTCAAAATTCCCATGTCACGGGTGTCGACGGAAAGGGTATGCTCTGTACTGACGGATTTGCGCTGTGTAAAAGGTGTTACCGATGAGTTGTCGATGCAATTTGAAAGCTCTACAAGGCGCTTGCCGGATTTGCCGAGTCTGTTAAGCAGTATTTTTTCAGGATATCTTCTCACATCGCCAAGGGTTGTAATACCAAGATTTTCAAGATGACTGCCTGCCTTTTCACCTATTCCCGGTACTTTTTTAATCGGCAGCGATTCTATAAATTCGTGTGCTTCATCAGGCTTGATAATGAAAAGGCCATCCGGTTTGTTCATATCTGATGCAATTTTTGCAAGAAACTTACTGGGAGCAATTCCCACAGAGCATGTTAAGTTGACTTTTTTGTTTATCTTTTCCTTTATAAGCATGCCGATCTTCACCGGCGTGCCCAAAAGTCTTTCGCAGCCTGTAATATCAATGTATGCTTCGTCAATGGAGACAGGTTCCACAAGGGGAGAAAAATCACAAAGGAGCGCCATGATTTCTTTTGATACTTCTTTGTAGCGTTTCATTCTCGGAGAGATAAACACCCCTTTGGGACATTTTTGTTTGGCCTTATATATGGGCATAGCGGACCGGACACCGTATTTTCTTGCCTCATAACTTGCGGCTGAAACAACACTTCTTTTTGACTGCCCCCCCACAATTACACATTTTCCCTTAAGCCGGGGGTTGTCCAATTGTTCAACCGAAGCATAGAATGCATCCATATCTATGTGAAGTATCATGGAATCTTAAATGTGCATTTGCAGGTCATTCGTTGCATTTATGATTTATTTGTTGATTTGATAAGAAAAGCTGCTATTAATTACAAAAATGTATTTATATACCAAAACCTAACCCGGCCAAGCCAGAAAAGAAAAAGGCTTTTTACAAATTTACAACTAAGGTACTAAAACACAAAAAAGGTGAAAAAAGAAAAATGTCTGCAATGAAACGAATAGAAGAAGTTACCCTGCTTTATGAGATCAGCAAGGCGCTTAATGAACATCTGAACCTTAAGAAATCTTTATACAAGGTTTTGGATATCCTGTCATACTCCATGGACATGGTAAGGGGAACTGTAACAATTCTTAACCCATTACGCAATGAGATAAATATTGAGGTAGCCCATGGTATTTCAAAAAGTGCCATGGCAAAAGTGAAATATAAGCTTGGGGAAGGAATTACCGGGCGTGTTATTGAGACCGGAAAGGGTGTTGCCATCCCAAAAATAAGTGATGAACCGATGTTCCTTGACAGAACGGCTTCCAGGAAAACCAAGCGAATTCAAGAGTTTTCATATATATGCGTTCCTGTAAAAAAGGGCAACCAGGTTATCGGAGCGCTGAGTGTTGATAAGCCCTTTGAGGAATCTTACATTCTGAAAGAAGGAAAAAAGCTTATGTCCGTGGTAGCAACTATGATTGCACAACATGTTGTTAACCTTGAAACGATACGCCTTGAAAAAGAGCAGCTTAGAGAAGAGAACCAAAGGCTCAGGAAAGAACTTGAAAACAAATATCGAATTACAAATATTATAGGGAACAGCAATAAAATGCGAGAGGTCTATCAAATGATCTCTCAGGTCTCAAAAAGTAATGCGACTGTACTTATTCGAGGAGAGAGTGGCACTGGAAAAGAACTTACCGCCAACTCCATACATTATAACAGTAACAGGGCAAAGAATGCATTTATTAAGGTCAACTGCGCTTCCCTGCCTGTTAATCTCATTGAGAGTGAGTTGTTCGGGCATGAAAAAGGGGCATTTACGGGCGCAATAAAAAAGAAGTTGGGAAAATTTGAGCTTGCACATATGGGGACAGTATTCTTAGACGAAATCGGATCGATAAGCCTAGATGTTCAGGTAAAATTACTTCGCATCCTGCAGGAAAAAGAATTTGAACGTGTAGGAGGGCATAAGATCATTAAAGTGGATGTTCGGATTATTGCCGCTACGAACAAAAACCTGGAACAGGCTGTCGAGGATGAAACATTCAGGGGTGATTTGTACTACAGATTGAATGTTTTTCCAATTTACATGCCACCCTTAAGAGAACGCAAGACTGATATCCTGCTTCTTGCAGACTACTTTCTTGAAAAATATACAAAGGAAAATAATAAAGACATCCGAAGGTTTTCGACTCCAGCTATAGACATGCTCATGGAATACCACTGGCCGGGAAATGTGAGGGAACTTGAAAATTGCATTGAACGTGCTGTACTTTTATGTGAAGAGGGAGTAATTCACAGCTATCACCTTCCACCCACACTGCAGACCGGTGTGGAATCGGATACATTGCCTGCCGTGTCCCTTGAGGATGCTGTGGGGAATCTTGAAAGGGAGATGATAATTGATGCTCTTAAAAATACGCGTGGTAATATCTCACTGGCAGCTAAAATACTTAGGACAACAGTTAGAAAATTTTCCTATAAGACAGAAAAATATGACGTAGATTATCGTTATTATCGTTAGTCTCCTTTTCCATATAAAACCGCTTTTATACCCGGCTTTGATACTTCGATGGGTTTTGCAGGGTAACCGCATTTATAAAATAATGTTACTTTTGGAACTGGTACGGGGCTTGAAAATTTTTTCTCCAGCCGATATCAACCTATACTTCAAAGGGTGCCCCGATATTTATAATTTTGCGTAAATATTTTAAAATAAGAGATAATCTGTGCATCAAATCATAAATATCGGGGCACAACGATATATCCTGCAACTTTAAAAAGATATCGTCTGTAGAAAAAACCTTCAAGCCCCTCCTTTTAAAGCGATTTATTCTGAATTTATTTTCCCAGATGTGGTTACCCTGTCGGATTTTGCTTTGCAGCTTGACACCAGGGCTTCTTTTCTCTATATTTTTTTGGGTTGTTCGAGGGAAAAAGCTTTTGCACACGACATTGAATCACGCTATGGCCGGAAATATGATTAACCGGATAATAGCTTAAAAAATAATGGGATTAACGATGCATAAAAAACTCTTTACCATAATTATATTTCTTTTTTTAACTTTTTTTTGCTTTTCCGGTTGTTACCAGATTGGTAGGATGGCAGGAAAGGCTGAAAACCAAATTGAAAAAGTAGGGGAAAAAATAGAAGATGCCGGTGATGATTTTGAAAGGGGATACAACAAGGAAAAAAATGATTAGCGATGGAGTTATGCTGTATTAAATCACGATTTCAGCTTACACTCCAACCGCTTTTACATATTGAGACCTTTGAAAATCTTCGGTGTAAACTTGTCGCCCTGTAATAATAACCATTGTTTAAATAATTTCCCGGATGCTTATTTCCAATGACCATTAACCCCAATCCTTTAGAAGAAAAAGTTAAACCTTTCAGGCTGGTTAAGTACTTTACCTTTACGAGTTTGATTGTAATTTTCTCGGGAACTATCGTTCTTACTATGCTCAATACGCACTGGGCAAGGACGATGGAACGTGAAAAAAGTGAAAAATATGCCCTCTTGCTTGTAGAAAACCTTAACCATCAGATTTTTATGCAATTTATAATACCGGTTGCCCTTAAATACGGCGAAATAAAGCTCAGGAGAAAAGAACAGTTTGAGCACCTGGATAAGGTCGTCAGGACCACACTGCACAGTTTTAAGGTAGAAATGGTAAACATTTACGATATGAATGAAACTGTTTCGTATAGTTTTGATAAAGATTTGCTAGGTAAAAAGAATCTAGGTGGTGCGGCTTTTCAAAAAGCGCTTTTGGGCCAGTCGGTTTCAAAGCAGGTTCAAAGGGGTAATTTTTTTGAGATTCTACTCGGATTTCCAAAAGAAAGTCGCATAATTACATTTGCTCCCCTGCGTGCCGAGAGGCCCCTTTCCACGATATCCGGTCCTGTGCTTGGTGTTTTTGAAATTATTCAGGATCTGTCTGAGGAAAATAAAGCGATTTTCAGATTCCAGATATATGTCATTATAACCAGCACTGTCGTAATGGCCCTCCTTTTCCTTGTACTCCTTTTTGTTGTAAAAAGGGGTGAAGGTATCATCCAGAGGCGTGCTCAGGAAAGGCTGAAGCTCAAGGAAGAGTTAAGTCGTGCAGAGCATATGTCTTCACTGGGCGAAATGGTTTCCGGGATTTCCCATGAAATCCGAAATCCCCTGGGAATTATTAGAAGTTCCGCTGAACTTTTAAAGAGAAAAATGGCCGGTTTCGATCCTTCAAATACAATACCTGATATCATTGTGGAGGAATCGAGCAGATTAAATAACATAATCACAGACTTTTTGGATTTTGCTAAACCGAAAAGCCCTGACCTTGTTAAATCCCATGTGGAAGACATTCTTGAAAAAAATATAATGTACATTGCATCACAGGTTGAAAAGCAGGGGTGTATTATAAAAAAAGATTATGATGATAACGTTCCGGAAATAATGGCGGATTCGGATATGCTTTATCAGGCATTTCTTAACCTTTTGATAAATTCCATCCAGGCAATGAAAAGTGGCGGAACCATTTATGTAAAAATAAGTTTGGTTGGCGATACCGTTATGATAACCATCGAAGATGAAGGGGAAGGCATTCCCGATGATCTGATCGAAAAGGTTTGGGACCCTTTCTTTACTACAAAGGAAAAGGGAACAGGGCTGGGGCTTGTTATTGTTAAAAACATTATTAAAGCCCACGGAGGGAACATTAAGCTTGAAAACAGGTCTGATCCAGGAGCCAGGGTAACCGTAGAATTACCTGTGAGTTATGGGAGATAGCCATGGAAACGGTACTTGTCGTTGATGATGAAAAAAATTATCCACTTATTTTAGGCGCTGTTTTAGAAGAAGAAGGATTTGAAGTTTTGACGGCAAACAGCGGTAAAGAAGCGCTTGAAGTACAAAAAACTTCCGACGTCGATCTCGTTTTAACTGATATGAAAATGCCTTCCATGAACGGTATCCAGCTCCTTGAGAAAATAAAAGCAAAGGATCCGGACCTTCCGGTGATCATGATGACTGCACACGGCAGTGTTGACAAGGCTGTTGAGGCAATGGAAAAAGGGGCTTACAGTTACCTGTTAAAGCCGTTTGATAATGACAGACTTATTATTTACGTTAATAAAGCCGTTTCCATGTACAGGGTTGTCAAAGAGAACAGACACCTTAGAAGCGCAGTGGAATCACAATACAGCTTCGGAAATATCATCGGAAAAAGTAAAGTGATGCGAGAAGTTTTTGGAACCATTTGTAAGGTTGCACCTGCAACCGCAACTGTGCTGATTGAAGGTGGAAGCGGTACAGGTAAGGAGCTAGTAGCGAAATCTATTCATTTTAACTCCCCGCGACGTGAAAAGCCCTTTATAGCGGTCAACTGCAGCGCCCTGGCTGAAAGTCTCCTTGAAAGTGAACTCTTCGGCCATGAGAAAGGAGCATTTACCGGCGCCGTTGCCACTAAAAAGGGGAGGTTTGAACTGGCTGACGGCGGTACACTTTTTCTTGATGAAATTGGTGAGCTTTCACAGGGTCTCCAGGTCAAGCTTCTGCGTGTTCTTCAGGAAAAGACATTTGAAAGGGTCGGCGGTGTAAAACCGGTTTCTGTAAACATACGTATTATTGCAGCGACAAATAAGAACCTGAAAGAGGAGATGAAGCAACAACGGTTTCGTGAGGACCTTTTTTATCGGCTGAATGTAGTACACATTGTCCTGCCTCCCCTGGAACAGAGAAAGGAAGACATCCGCCTTTTGGCCGATCATTTCATAGATAGGTATGCAAATGAACACAGATCAGATATTCCTGTAAAAGGAATCGAGCAGGAAGTTGAACGCCTTTTTTACGATTATAGCTGGCCGGGAAATGTCCGTGAACTTGAAAATGTTATTGAACGCGCTATGGTAATGTGCACCACCGATAATATAAAGGAAGCTGATCTTCCCAAGGAGTTTAAGGCAAACGCTTATAATACTTTGTACTTGGAAGGCATACCTGCAAATGCAAACCTTGATGAAACGCTGGGTAGGATTGAGAAAAAAATGATAGAAAGGGCTTTGAAATTGACAAACAACGTTCAGTCCAAAGCTGCAGAATTGTTGGGAATAGGCAAAAGCGGACTTAATTGGAAAATAAAGAAGTTTAAACTCGATACCGGTTCAAAAAATTGAATCACCGGGCAAAAATAATAATTTAATGTAAATTCATTAGGTTAAGTCGCTTCAACCTAAACCCGGTTCAAAAATTTGACTTTTTTTGGAATAAAAATATATTCTAATATTTCAAGGGGTTGTGCTGCTCAGCCAAAAAAGAGGTTCAAAAATTTGACTTTTTTACTGTTTAAAGGGAGCATAAATAATGGCGAAAATTGAGCAATCATCGAAAGTTATAACTTATAACCAGCTGTATTCATACATATTAATAAGACTTATCAGGATTATTTTATAATTATATCATAATTTGGCAGGAAATTTGCATTAACTAGAAATAACCTGGTAATTTCTTCATCTGTTTTCCTCCTTTTCGGCTAATCGGGATGGTCCCGGTTAGCCGTTTTTTTTCCTATCCTGCCAGCTTTTCCTTTACAATGTTAAAATATATGGAATCTGTATAATCAGAAACGATTTTTTTAAATGCTTCCAAGCTTTTGTCTTCATCACCAACTTTAGAATAAAGTCGTCCCAGATTAAATAGCGCTTCATCTTTTAAATCAGGCTGTTTGCTTGAAATGATCATTTCAAAATACTTTATCGCACCTGGATAATCTCCCTTTTTTTCGTGAGCATAACCAAGACTGTTTAAGATAATATTATTAATAAAAGGTTTATCATCAAAGTCTCTCAAAGATTGATTATACAGGGTGATAGCCTTGTCTGGTTTACCGGCATTGTAACAGATATTCGCATAAGTAACCCGTGCAAGTTTTCCGCCATCTTTTCTCGAATATTTTTCAAAAATCGACTTAAAATCTTTTTCCACCTCAAGGTAAGCTTTGCTTTCCCCATTTTTCACCTTTATTTTTTCGTATTTGGTCACGCCTTGATCAAGCAGCGCAAAGGCTTTGTCTTCAGCCTTATTTGAAAAGTATCTCCATGCGGTAAAGACTATCAGTATGGAGAAAATAACACAAAGGGCAACTGTTATATGGTTTTTATAATCCATAATAAGCTTAAGTAATTTTGATGAAAATGTTATGAATTCATCAGGTTCATTGAGAAGCTGTTTTCGCGTAATCTTTTTTTTCTTTGCCATTTTTCCTCCGGAAAGTTTATTTGTAACCGTTCACGGGTTCAGAGTTCAGGGTTCAACGAAAGAAAGATAACCTTGAACGGTTAACTTTGAACCTGTGAACGCCTATGTTTATTCAAGCAATTTTTTTATTCTCTCCCAGCCCTCTTCAGGAATTTGAGCACCGATAACCCTACATACTTCCCAGCCGCAGGCGGAGCCGAGTTCACCGCATTTTTCAAGGGAATAGCCATTAACAAGTCCGAACAGAAAACCTGAAGCCCAGAGATCACCGGCGCCGGTTGTGTCGACAGCAGGACCGGTCTTTTGAGGATCAATTTTTATAATTTTGCCCCGACTGGAAATATAACTTCCGCGTTCTCCAACCTTTAAAACCGCAATTTTAACTTGTTTTGAGAGAGCTTCAACCGCTTTTATTTCATCGGAAAATCCCGTGAAAACTCGGGCTTCATCCTCGTTGGCTATTAGAATATCGACATATTCTTTAATTAATTGATCAAGAATATCTTTCGATTCTTCGACAACAGTAAAACTGGCAAGGTCAAGGGAAACAAGAGCGCCGGCTGCTTTGGCGGCATTTAAGGCCGCCAGTATCAAATCTTTATTAAACATCAGATACCCTTCAATATGAACAATCGCAGCGTTGTCAAAACAGCCTACGGATATTTCATCCGGCTTTGTTTCAGATGATGCTCCAAGATAGGTAAACATGGACCGTTGCGCATCCGGCGTAATGATGGAAAGGACTCTTCCTGTAGGTAAAGATGACATGAAAAGCGCCGGTTCAACATTATGTTTTTCCAGACCGCATTTAAAAAAATTTCCCATTGAACCTTCGCCGCACTTGCCGACAAAACGGGCGTTGCCCCCTAGTTTTCCAATACCGACGATTGTATTACAGGCTGATCCTCCTGGTACCAGGGAGGGTTGATTTGTTATTTTTGACAGCGTATGTTCTATAAAATCTTTATCAACAAGGGTCATCCCACCCTTTATCGCACCTGTTCTTTCAAGAAAATCTTCCTCTTCGTGAGCAAGAATGTCAATCAGCGCCGATCCTATTCCCACAATCAGTTGTTTATTTGTAAAGCGTTTTTTAAGTATGCTCAATTTTCATCTCATAAAAACATCGTTTTAATTTAGTTTATTGAAAATATGCCCAAAAGAGCATTCAGGTGATCCGGTTTTAAGGCGGGTCATGTTTGAAGGTATTAGTCCCGCTTTAGCGGAATTAAGACAGAACCTTATCACCAGACCAGAGATTTATGAATCCATCCCTTATCTCCGTCAGCATGTTGGATTTTAATCCATTTCCTCTTTTTCTTTAAGACCTTAAACGGGATCCCTTTGTCAACGGTAAACATGATTTTATAGCCGGTGCCCGGGCCGGATCGAACATTACACTTATCACTTTTTGTGATAACGGACGGAATTTTGTCAACGAGAGATTCATGCACCCAGCCCTCATCTTCCTCAAAATCACGAAAATGGTACCACTGGCCCTTCTTCTTTAGAATAAAAAGAGGGTGGTGTTTTTCAACCTTCCACAAAATATCATGGTTTGTTCCCGGCCCTGAACGTATGTTGGCTGTCCCTGATGAAACCGAAAGACGCTCAGCAAAAGCGGCAGTGCTTAATACTAAAAAAAGAATCGCTAAAAGAAATGTAAAAGGTTTCATTTTATAAATTTATGCCTCCGCAAATATAAATCCATCATGCATTGTAAAACACAAGGTCAGGTAATCTAACACATGTAAGTTTATTTCCGTATACCGCGCCTGTATCAATCCCTATTTTGTTAGGCTGCAAAAGTGGTTCAGGAAGTGGTGTATGCCCGAATACAACCTGCTTTCCGAAATCGTATTTAGTCTGAATGAAATTTCTACGAATCCATAGAAGATCTTCAGGTTTCTGCATTTCAAGAGGCACGTTTTTTCTAAGCCCGGCATGAACAAATATATAGCTGTCTGTTTCATGATAGAGAACGAGGGATTTAAAAAATTCCAGATGTTTATCAGGAATTGGGGAATTATCCGTTGGGTTGAGATGACTAAGATAGCTTTCCAATGTCTGTTGACCGCCGTTAATAAGATATGTATATCTGTCAACTCCTGAAAGGTATTTCTCGAGCATCTCTTCGTGATTTCCTTTTAAAAATACAATGTCCGGCGATTGTTTTTTCAAATCTATCATGTATTCTACCACTTCATAGGAATTAGGGCCACGGTCTATGTAATCACCTAAAAATACAAGAGATTCGCTGTCAAAATCGATATTTATCTTATCCATAAGTGCACACAGTCTGTCGTAACACCCATGTATATCACCTATAACATAAGTTGTTTCCGTAGTTACCATAACATAAAAACACGTTTCGCGCTGTCAAGACGTGTAATACCTGCTTTTTTGGCCGCCTGATAAGCATTTTTAAAATCATGTTGTGAGGGACGAGCAGAAAGTTCCTTTACTTCAGCAGCCCGGCCGCATGGTCTGTACTGGGTCATTATGTTCACATAGCTGTTTGATGAAATTTTTTGTGCAATAAATTTCATGATTTCGCTTGTTCCGGCAAGTCCCTGTGGCAGTATCAGGTGCCGTATCAACAGACCGCGCAGTGCAATCCCGTTTTCATCTGTGACCAAATCTCCAACCTGTCTGTGCATCTCCATGAGTGCTCTGCGGGTAATTTCCGGGTAATCTTTTGCCTTACAGGTAGTCTCAGCAACTTCCGGGCTCCAGAATTTAAAATCCGGCATGTATATATCAAACACACCTTCGAGCAGTTTCAGGGTATCAACGCTATCGTAGCCACCTGTATTATAAACAAGTGGAACTTCCAGCCCGTTTTCGACAGCAATTTCAATTGCCGAAAGAATCTGAGGCACAACATGGGATGGTGTAACAAAATTAATATTATGGCATCCGATATTTTGAAGATTAATCATGATGCCTGCAAGTTGTTCAGCTGTTACCTCTTCGCCATGCCCGTCATGGCTTATATCGTAATTTTGACAAAAGAGACACAAAAGGTTGCAGTAAGTAAAAAATATAGTGCCCGAACCGCTTCTGCCGACAAGTGGAGCTTCTTCACCAAAGTGAGGGTTATAACTTGAAACGATTGCCTTTTCACCGGTACTGCATGTGCCGGTCTGGCCTGAAAGCCGATCAACGTTGCATTTTCTGGGGCACAGTTGGCAGGAACTTAAAACTTTGCCCGCTATCTTTATCTTTTCCCTGAGCATCCCTTTTTTAAAAGTTTTGATGTATGCAGGTTCAAAAGCTGGCATGGTTTTCCTCAGGCAGTTTTACCCTTTCACTTCTGCATGCTTTCAGCCGGCTCAACCAGTATCTTTTTGGCAAGTCCCCGCCCCAGTATAAAGCGCTTGAAATCCAGGGCAACAACAAGCTGTCCCTGCTTCGGATTTGTAACGACTTCTATTTCGTCTTCAATTCTCAGGCCCATTGACATAAGACGCATTCGGGCCCCTGTACCGCCGGTTATGTCTTTGATAATAAGACGCTCACCCGGTTTTGCCATTACAAGAGACATAAGTTGTATGCGACTTTTAAGGCACTTTGAACAGATGCCGTAGATTTCCATTTTATGCTGGAGCATGTGGAAACCATGGGCGGCCGCTATCTGCACCTGAAGATCTTCCAGATCTTCTTCTCTGAATTCGATAATGTTTCTGCATTTTGTGCAGATCATATGATCATGGTGATGGCCAAGATGCATATGCTCATAACGAACAGGTCCGTTGTTGAACCTGTTTTTTTTAGCAAAACCAAAACGGCACATCAGTTTAAGCGTGTCTTTAACAAAATCAGGTTCAAGGTGATATCCGTTTTCTTTAAGGAGATTAATAAGATCCCCTGAAGTAACGTGTTTTTCGGTTTGCATAAAAACTTCAAGAACATTGAACCTGTCTTCGAAATCATCTATGTGCTCTTGCTTGAAAAGCGTTTTAAACTGCTTTTTTTCCTGGTTGTGAATGTGTTTCATGTCGATTCCTTGAGACCTTTGCAAAACGTCCCCTTTCGAAGGTCTCTCCTTCTATGAATATCTTGAGAAACAGTAACAGTCTTTAACAAATAATGAAAAATCTTTATCAGCAATTCCGGCAATAAAATAATATCACCTTTCCTAAAAACATAGTTGCAGATAGGGATGGTAATAATATTTGCGGCAGGATTTAAACCTGAATCTTGCATGAAAATTGATGAGAAACTGTTTTTATAATGTAAGCCTCCGACTCGTGCAAAATTCAGGTTACAAGAAATTTACCTGGTGGGTCCAGGGATATCATAGGTAGTACATGTGCCACTTGAACAGGCCCTTGTCGTAACGTCCGCGCCTTGATTCCCCTTAATTTCGCTACCCATGTTGAAATTCGTTGAGCTGATAACACGCTCAAATTCTTCGGAATTGCACTTTGGGCATTGAAGCTTAATTTCATCATCACTGTTCATGATGAGCATCTCAAAAAATTCCTGGCACTTTAGACATTTAAATTCATATATCGGCATTATTATGTTCCTTTAAAGGATAAAATTTCTAAATCTTTTAATATAATTTAATGAGGATTGTCAAGGAAATGGAAACGGTATAAAATATAGTATTATTCAAAAAACACCAATCCCGCCTTATGCTTTATCTGCCGGCAATCTTACTATAAAACAGGCACCTTGCCTATCTGTTTCTTTGAGTGTTATTACGCCGTTATGTCTTTGAACAATCTCGTGGCAAATATACAGGCCGAGACCGGTACCCTTGCCCACCTCTTTTGTGGTAAAAAAGGGCTTGAAAATATCTTTTCGGATAGATTTGGGAATGCCCGGCCCGGTATCCCGGCATGTAAAAACAACTTCATGTTTGTTTTTATCAAACCCGGTTGTAAGAAAGACAGTTCCCCTGCTGTCAGCAACAGCCTGAATGGCATTTTTAATTATATTGATGGTAACCTGGCCTAAATTGGCAAAATTTCCCTGTATTTCGGGAAGATCAGGGTCATAATTTTCGGAAATCTCAATATCGGAGTGCTTATATTCGTTGGAAAGTATTCTCAAAGCATCTGTTACCACCGTATTGAGGTTAACCGGTTCCGTATAGGTCTGGGTCTGCCTTGAGAGCCCGAGCAGACTTGAAACAATTGTCCTTGCCCTGTCAAGCTCCTTGTTTGCAAACTTAAGATCATCTATCAATCCCTCATCTAAAGATACCTTGCTGTCCACATGAGTAAGATCTTCTATTGTAGATTGCATAAGGCTGGATACGCTTGTCAGGGGGTTGTTCAGTTCATGAGCCGTTCCTGCAACAAGCTGACCGATTGCAGCAAGGCTTTCGGAACGTATTAATTGATCCTGGGTTCGTTCCTTTTCAATAAGCGCCTCATTTAAACTCCGGGTTCTTTCCCTGACCATTTCCTCCAGATTCCGGTTAAGTTCATCAAGCCGTTTGTAGGAATGAGCGTTCTCGATTGCAAGGGCGCTCTGGCTGCATAGTGTTTCAAGGAGGTCAAGATCTTCCGAAGAAAAAAGATCTCCTGAAAGTTTTTCACCCAGAAAGATAAATCCGTTTAATGTATCCTTGAAGATCAGGGGGAGAGCGATCTCAGCGTTAATATTCTCCATATCATTAAGGACATCTTGTGTTTCACTGCTTGTTTTAAGCCTCATTATACGCCTTTTTATAACCGGCTGAAGACGTTCTTCCATGAATTTGACAATGGAGGAGTTGTCGACAATGGAGACCGAATAGGCTGGATTACCATATTTTCCCCTGGATGAATAATTTATAAAACCTGTGCCGGATAAATCGCGCAAAAAAAGAGTGCAATGTTCAACTCGCATTGCCTTAAAAATGGTCTGCGTAAGGAGTCTTGCAATTTCATCTAAATCAAGGACGGATGCAATCATCCGGCTTACTTCTTTGATGGTCTTCTGGTAATCGTATTTCCCCTTTGAAAAGATACGGTCGATAATAGCCTGCACCTTTGTTTTAAGCGGCCCGAAAATGAGAGCAACCAGGATAAAAAAGAGTACAGTAAAATAAAATGAGTCTGAAAAATGATAAATTTTAAACGCCTTGTCAGCTATAATAATTAAAAGGGCATATATGCAGGTGAGAAATGCGGTAATCAAAGAATATAACAGACTTTTTCTTACTAAAATCCCCATATCAAGCAGATCGTGTTTTAAAAGCCCCACGGCAAAAATTATAAGAGGAATAAAGCTGAAATTGCCCAGAGGATAAACGGAATAACCGAGGTTCGGAAAGAAATTGAGCCCGTTTATCAGGCCAATGATTCCAAACCCTGCAAATACATACTTGAGCTTGTTTTTGCGGATACTGCTCTTCTCACAGCGTATTGCAGTGTTGATTATAACCAGGACATAGATGCTGACAAAAAATCCGCCGATTCCTAAAAGAGGATAAAGCCTGCCACCCCTTGCAAAGAACCCGAAAAAATATTTCTGCATGGATTCTAAATATAGCGGTGTAGGGGTCAGGCACATGAGAAAAGCTGCATAACCATATGCAAGGTAGACGAGCCATTTTCTGCCTGAGATGTTAAGGTACGTATGGAAAAAGTGGATAAATACAGGGATTGAAAAAACAATAAAAAAATGATCAATGCGGCTTATAAGCAACGCCGTTTCTGCCGACTTTGTATTGAAGGCAAAAAGAATATCGGTATAAAGAAAAGAGCCGAATATGCAAATGATTAAAAAGAGGATGTTGGCCTTAGTCCGTTCGGCCCGGACGATTGTCAGAACGACAAGCCCAAGAAAACAGCATAACGTCAATAAAGGGGGAATGCTATAAATATTCATTCTGCAGTTTCAAGCATTTCACGGGCATGATCAAGGGTTGCCTGTGTAATTTCAACACCGCCCAGCATCCTTGCTATTTCTTCAAGCCGGTTTTTTTCGTCCAGCGGGTGAATCGACGTCAGGGTTCTGCCGTCTGAAACAGACTTTGAAATCCTGAAATGATAGTCGCCAAATTTTGCAATCTGGGGAAGGTGAGTAATGCAGATTACCTGGTGGTGACCGGCAAGGGAAGAGAGCTTTTTCCCGACAACCTCTGCCACGCTTCCCCCGATCCCTGCGTCCACCTCATCGAAAACAATGGTTTCTACAGAGTCTGTTTCGGCCAGTATTGCCTTCATGGCAAGCACAACCCTTGAAAGTTCACCTCCGGATGCAATATTTGCCAAAGGTTTAAGAGCCTCTCCTACATTTGGGGCAATCAGGAAGGTTGCACGATCGAGTCCGGTTTCTGATAAGAGATTACCATTTGCCGTAAGGTGAATATCCGTATCTTTGTCTGCAGGTGTACTTTTAATGGAGATCTGAAACCGGGTCCGGGACATCTTAAGAGAGTCGAGCTTTCTGACAACCTTATCGGCAAGTGTTTTTGCTGTTTCTTTTCTTTTTGCGGACAGGTTTTCAGCCAGATCAACGAATTTACCATGCAGCTTCAAAAGCTCTTTTTCAGTATCGGCTATTTTACCTGATATATTTTCAATTTCTAAAAGCTCCTTTGAGATTGATTCAAGATGGGCTAAAACAGCCTCTAAAGATCCTCCGTATTTACGTTTTAGCTTAACAAGGGTATCGATCCGTTCTTCAACAGCTTCAAGTTGCTTTTCATCAACCTGTATTTTTTTAAGGTAAGTTCTGAGCTCTCCTGAAAGGTCCTCTATATGAAACGTAATGCTTGCCATACTTTCGGCTTTCAAAGATAATTCAGGATCTATCCGGCCTGCTTTTTCAAGGTTTTTTTTAACCTCTCCAAGCCGTTCAACGATTGAGCCCTGTGAGGCGTATAAATCCTCAATGCTGCCGAAAACGGCCTGATAAAGAGCCTCCCCGTTTTTAAGAAGTCTTCTTTCCTTCTCCAGGGCGATGTCTTCCCCAGAAGCAATGGAAGCCTCAGTGATTTCTTTTTTCTGAAATTCAAGCAGGTTAATATGTTCAGCCTGTCTGTCTTTTATCGCAATCAACTCGTGCAGTTTTTCTATCAAAGGAAGTATTTCATGAAAACAGTTAAAAACCTTTTCCCGCAAAGGAATCAGGCCACCGAACTGATCGAGAATCAAAAGGTGCTGCTCTTCTTTTAATAATCCCTGGTGGGCATGCTGGCCTGAAATGCTGGCAAGATTTTCTGTAATTGAATTCAAAATCTGTATGGTTGACAGGCGGCCATTTATGTAAATCCTGTTGCTGTCACTTCTTGAGATTATCCTTCTTACAAGAAGACCTTCAGTAGGGTCGTAACCATGCTCCTTCATAATTTTCGCAACAGTGCTTTCAGGTGTGATCTGAAACAATGCTTCGAGTTCTGCAGTTTCAGAACCGGTGCGAATGAGCGTAGCGCTTGCCCTGCTGCCCAAAAGAAGATTAACCGCATTTAATATGATCGACTTGCCTGCACCTGTTTCTCCGCTCAGTACGGTCAGCCCGCGTGAAAAGCTGATGCTTAAATCATTGATGATAGCAAAGTTTCGGATTGTAAGTTCTTGAAGCATAAAAAAATAATATGTAACATTTTAGCTTATTGAAAAGCCGCATTCAGATAATCCGGTTTTAAGACGTGTCGAACTCAGGCATAAGTAATCGTAAAGAAAGAACAGATGCAATCCCAGTATAAAAAGCTTACTAAACGAACATATTCTTTGCCTTGCATATAAAATGTGCTTGTTTGTTGTTCTTTCTTAACGCTTACTAATACCTTCAAACAGCGACCCGCCTTAAAACCGGATCACCTGAATGCTCATTTGAGCATATTTTTCAGTTGGTTAAATTAATACAATAATATAAAAACGAAATTATTATCATTTTTAATACCCCGTCCGCTTGCGGCGGGGTGCTTCATTTGTCAGCCATGTTGAAATCTTTTGAAAATAAACCCGACGCTTTTTTCGGCAAATTTATGACACGCCGGGATTGTCTTCGATATTTAATGCGCGGTTGGGGTCTTTTGTTGGCTCTGCCGCTGTCAGTGGCAAAGGCGGCCGAAAATACAACCGGTTTGAGCATCCTTGATAAATATCTCGGAGAAGAGCTCAGCTATCAGATCGGTTACTGGCTCATTGGCCATTGCGGTGATGCCAAGACCGGCTTTTTAAGAACGGATGTGCCCGATATTTACAGAATCAGCCTGGAGGGCCATGGGGTCGGCTTCATCAATTTTCTCCTGGGCCGGGTTAAATATTCTTACATATCCTTCTGTCAGTATTTGCCGGATGAAGACCGTTTGCGACCGGTGTACTTTGAGTTAATAAAAAAGCGCGGGGACAAAAAGAGCCTCCGGAGTGTTGCTTTTAAATATGGAGCTAAGGAAATCGTGTTTATTCAAACACAACCCTCCGGGAAAACCCAGGTTCACAGCGAGGCCATGATGCCGGCTCGAATTTATGAAGATTATCTGACGCTTTTTTATAACTTCCGACACGGGTATTATGGTCCCATAGAAAGGGACAGAAAATACCGGCTGCCACTGTATACCAAAAAACAGATGCGGCCTGTAAAGCTTCAAATAGCCGACTTTGAAAAAGAAAAACAATTTCG
>DAOWEJ010000121.1 GCA_030638575.1 Deltaproteobacteria bacterium
CAGGACATCTTCTCCCAGAACATCAAAGGAGAGAGCCGTGTGAGTCGCATTTCCCAGGGGATCAAAACAGGCAAGCACATCCAGGGGGATGTTTTTATTACAATACCAGACATTGGTTACCGGTATGGAAAGATATTCGGCATAGGCACCCGGTCTGTTTACACCAACCCCTTTTGTGTTCATGCATAAGTGTCGTCGCCCGGCCAGGCAGTTCCTGCAACGGCCGCAAACCAGGTGGCCTTCACCTGAAACCAGGTCTCCCGGCTTAAAATCGACTACGTGGGAGCCGACTTTATCAATTGTTCCCACAAATTCATGACCAATGTGCATGGGAACGGGAATGGTTTTTTGTGCCCATTTGTCCCAGTTATAGATATGGACATCAGTCCCGCAAATTGCAGTTTTAATGATTTTTATCAGCACCTCATTATAACTGATATCGGGAATTGGAACATCCTGAAGCCATAGGCCTTCTTCAGGCTTTGCTTTTACAAGTGCCTTCATTGTTTTCATGGCATATTAATCCGATTGTTTTATATGGTTCTTCTCCAATTTAGTTGGAGAAACGGCAAGAGAAAATCTTGCTCTCTTTTGTGTTACGGATCAATGGTTTCTAATAGTTTTGAAAACTGGTTAATAGTAATAATTTTGACATCAGTTCTGTTCTGGCTTGTGTCTCCTGCATAAATTACCAGTTGGCCGTATGGAAGGTCCGGGAAAAATTTTTTAAACTTTTTTAGTCCCTTGAAATAATCGGAATTGATGGTCTGTCCGGATTTGATTTCAATGGGCAGCAGATTATGGGAGATATTATAAATAAGATCGATTTCATTGCCTGAACTGTCGCGAAAAAAATTGAGATTATCTCTTTTGCCCAGGTTGTAACGGTATTTCAGGGCCTCAATGACCGCTATGTTTTCATAGAGATGCCCCTTTAAGGGATGATTTTTAACATGGGTAATATTTTCAATTCCACATAGCCAGCATGCAAGACCCACATCATAAAAGTATAGCTTTGGTGATTTCACAAGCCGCTTTTTAATATTACGGTAAAACGGGGGCAGTAAATAGACAATATAACTGGCCTGCAGAACAGTAATCCATTCCCGGGCAGTGCTGTGGCTGATTCCGGTATCATTGGCAAGGTTGTTCAGATTGAGCAATTGCCCTGTTCTACCGGCGCACAGGGTTACAAATCTTTGGAACAGGTTCAGGTTTTTTATATTTACAAGCTGCCGCAAATCCCTCTCAATGTAAGTCTCAAAATAATCACCATAGGCCTGGCCCGGTGGAATATCCTGATCATATATCCTGGGGTAAAAGCCTTTGAATA
The DNA here is from genome assembly GCA_030638575.1 of Deltaproteobacteria bacterium. Lineage (GTDB taxonomy): Bacteria > Desulfobacterota > Desulfobacteria > Desulfobacterales > JAUWMJ01 > JAUWMJ01. The sequence goes on from DAOWEJ010000121.1 coordinate 1,334, forward strand.
TTATTTCATCCAGGGATTCAACTTTATATGCTTCAAGCTCTTTGATAGTAAAAGGCAGGAGTTTTAATAGTGCTGTCCGGCCTGCCAGGGATTGAGATATTTTCTCCATTAATTTAAACTGTCTGCTGCCTGTAAGAATAAAAAGGCTGTTTACCTTTTTATCATCTACTATTACCTGCAGATATGACAAGAGTTCGGGAGCGCGCTGAATCTCATCCAGCACGGCCCCATCAGGATACTGGTTCAAAAAACCGACTGGGTCTTCAATTGCAAATTGCCGTACAACCGGATTTTCAAGGTTGGCATAGGGTTTGTCGGGAAAGGTCTGCTGGGCAAGGGTTGTTTTGCCGGATTGACGGGGACCGGTTACCGTAATCACCGGGTATTTCGTGAATATATATTGAGCGTAATCTGAAAGGGTTCTTTTTATCAAGGAGACACCTTTTATGCAATATCACGATGTAATCTTCAATTTGCAATTGATATTATCTTGTTTTCAACTTGTCAATCACTTTTATGCTTTAGGTGAAACCAAAAAGAATAAAAGGGGCAACGACCGGAGGGGATCAGGTCTTCATTTTTCACGTAGGGTCCAAATCTGTAAAGAAAAGCAACCTTGAAATCAATATAGGAACTTGCCGTTTTCATAAATTGTAATCTTTTTGCCTGATAAAAGATGGGCCGTAACCCTTTTCTTTTCCGTGTTTACAAGATCCCAGTGAAGGGCGGAGTCGTTGAACCCGAGTTTTTTCTTAAGCTCCTTAGACAAGCTCTTTATATCTCCTGCATACGAGTCTGAATAGGAAGCGCCGAGGGCTACATGGCAGTTGCCGTATTTACCGCCGTAGTTCTCATCAAAGAGGGTGTTGGCCATGAACATGTTAATCTTTGAAAATCTTTTATCTGTAAGGGAAAATTCACCCAGCTTGTTTGCACCTTTATCCATTGATAGCTGTTTTTTTACAAAATCTTCTCCCTTTTTTGCACTGATTTTAAAAGCAGAGCCTTTCTTAAACTCAAGCCTTACTCCCTCTACGTAATTACCGTTTCTATATGAAGGCTGGTCTGCAAAGTAAACACCAGCTGTTCCTCTCCAGTCCGGCGAAAGAAATATCTCAAAACTCGGAATGTTATGACCGGATAATCCGATCCACTTTCTTTTTTCACCCGGAGTTATTTTAAGATCTATGTTTTGCGATTCGATATGATAAAAATTTACCTTAAAACTATTGAGCCATTTTTTTATTGAAACAGCATTTTTAAATATATTTTCCCATTGGGATACAGGGGAGCTCTTATTAAGAAAGCATGCATTTGTTATCTGGCGTGTGTAGTCCTTCATGGAGAGGCGTGCATGGTGAGCAAGTTTTTTTGTAGGAAGGATACATAAGGTCCAGCCAAAATCACCCTGTTCTTCACGCTTATCAAGAATGTCACGAAAAACCTTTCTTGAAATGGCAAATTTTCCAATCTTTTTTGGGTCTATATCACTAAGGTGAGTAATCGATTCAGGTGCGTGCAAAAAAATAGATCCGTTCAGATTTTTATAGAGCTCTTCTTCGCCGGGTGGAATAAAAACAAGCTGTTTGTTATTTGAAAGTTCAAAATAATTTCTTTCCATTACCGGTGTGGACATTGTGCGAAAAACAGGATTCATTCCAAGAGCTAAAATTTTTGCATTAAGGATTTCCGCAAGTCTCACTGCAGGGAGGTTATAACGGATGGCAACAATATCATTTTTTTTAAATTTTCCTTTTCTGGCTTTTTTCATGGCCCATAAGAGGACATCTGCATACTTGTCAAGTTGTTTTTCGCTAAACATGGTTTCTCCTTTTTACGATTTCTTTTCCCGATTGACTAATTTGTAACATTAAAGTCTTTTAAAATAAAGGAACATTCATATCATCATATAGGTTTTGCTTTTAAAAAGGAACTGGGATATAAGCTAATTCAACGTTTTGACCTATGTATGTTTTACAATAGCCCGGTTCTTATGGTTTGACGATCTCGTAAAAAATCTCCCGCTTCAGTTCAGCGGGACGTTGTGCTGCATTTCGTAACCATTCAACGTACGATAAGTACTTCTTGTGATTATCCCGCTTTAGCGGGACACGCCCTTCTTGTCCCGCTGCTTTTTTGCGGGGGAATTTGAACTTTTTACGCAACCGTCTAAATCGGACTTTTTACGAGTTCATCATGGTTTGCATATGAATACAAAATATGAAAAATCAGGGATTATCCTGTCGATCTTTTTCTTGTTAGCAACAATAATTACACAGCCGGCAAATCCGGCATCAGGTGAATCATTAACTAAGAATGTAATCAGGTTTGAAAATAACATTGATCAGGTAAAAGGGGAGATGGAGCCTTTAAATTTTTTAAAAGGTCAAGAGTATAAACCTTCGACTATCGGCTATTTTCAGTATTATTGTCTTAATTTAAATAATATTCGGCATTTTTGGGGGTCTTTTAATTCAGGTGATAAAAAAATAGCAGCACATATTTTTCTGCCTGATAATCCAAAAGGTACTACTTTTTTATTGCATGGCTACTTTGACCACACGGGTATTATAAAAAATCTTATCCATCAATGCCTGGAACTTAATTTTGCTGTTGCTGTTTATGATTTACCGGGCCATGGTTTTTCTGCCGGTGAGCGTTTTTTAATAAACGATTTTTCCGAATATGTTTTGGTGCTGGAGGATTTTATTAAAATTTGCCGGCCTCATCTACCCGAGCCCTTTCATCTCATCAGTCACAGTACAGGCTGCGCCATTGCCTTTGAATATTTAAGTAACACAAAGGATATAATATTTGAAAAAGTAATTTTCCTTGCTCCTTTAGTACATTTTACATCCTGGAAAATGACAAAAGTCGGATATTTTTTTACAAAGCCTTTTGTGAAATCACTGCCACGAAAGTATCGGGAAAATTCTTCAGATTCTGCTTTTATCGAAAAATACAGAAATGACCCGCTCAGGCCTGAAAGTTTCCCTTTAAAGTGGCTGAATGCTCTTTATAAGTGGGACAGGCGCATTAAGAGTTATAAACCTGTTTCAAAACCTGTTCTGGTGATCCAGGGAACTTGTGACAAGGTTGTTGACTGGAAATATAATATACCGTTTTTAGAAAAGAAATTAAGTGGGATGGAAGTAAAATGGATTCAAAAGGGTAAACATCAGCTTTTAAATGAAAGCGAGCCTATAAAGTCGGAAGTCCTAAACAGCATAACAGCATACCTCGATAGCTAAATCAGTGAAACCTTTGCAAAACGGCACTTTTCGAAGTCTGCGCTTATCTGTCCGATTTCTGCGTCAGGCTCAAATTTCGGCACGCAGTGAAGCTTCAGCGCTATCCTCGATCCGCCTCAGGCGGACCTGTGGTTGATCCGCCTGAGGCGGATCGCCTTCCTTGAACTCGAACAAAAATTACCATTTTTCAAAGGTTTCTCAGTAACTACTCCGGTTGTTAGGTTCACGGTTCAGGGTTCAAGGTTGGTCGATTTGCGTATTGCAAGAAGCAGGCAACTTTGTGGTAAATCTTGTTAATCAACAATAAGGCCGTAACGTTTATCTGGATTTTGAAACCGTAACTCGCAACACGCAATCCGGAACACCAATATTATACCACCCGATCCGTAAGAGCCTTAACTGCAGCCATGTATTCCGACAAACCGCGCATAAAGATGTCGTTATGATTTGCTCCAGGGATTTCAAGCAGTCTTTTGTCGGATGCTCTGCACGCATCAAAAAGATCCTGCCCGTCTGAAAAAGGTATTATATGATCCAACCGAGCATGAATGATCAGGGTCGGTTTGTCAAATGACCTGATTTTGTCCAAGTTGCGAAAGCCTGTCTTTTCTTTGAAACCTATTGAATCCGGATCGATACCCAAAATCCGTAATAGAGGCCCGGCATAGGCAAAACCGCTTTCGATTATAATACCGCTTATCTCGTTTTTATAGCAGCCGGCAAGTTCAAGTGCCGATGCACTGCCAAGAGACCGGCCCATGACGATAAAGGGACCGGAATATGCATTTTCCTCCAGCCACTTTTTGACAAAGATAAAGATAGCGTGGCAGTCCTGCATCATTGCGAATACAGTCGGTCTGCCGGTTGAGCGTCCATAGCCCCTGTAATCTACAGCCAGAAAGTTAATGCCGATTTTGTTATACATTATGCTGAGATCATCATAATCCGCAACGATTTCACCATTCCCATGAAAAAAAAGAATATTCGGACCTGATTTCTCCACCATGTGGAAACGTGCGCCGATTTTCACATCTTTTTCCACCGGAATCAGGATATCGGTTCCATGGGCCTCTGCCTTCCGGGTTATAAGTTCCCTTCTGGGATGAAATAAGAACATTAATACTTCAGATCGATCCAGGGCTGCATAGTTATCTTCCGAATTTATTGCCATGTAATACCTCAGCTACTATTTTCCGGGTTGTAAATTAAGGCCTAAAGGGCGGCATCCTCCGGGACGAGAACGCTGAAGGTGCGGATAGGCTTGAGCATGCCCTTGGCAGGGATTGAATCTAATTCAGCCATGTCGAAATTATCCTGCAACTGATTACGGGTATATTCAGAGATAAGAATCTGGCCGGGTTTTGCTGCGCTGCAGAGCCTGTGGGCATTGTTGACGGTATTTCCTATCACAGAGTAGCTCATGGTATGGGAAGAACCTATGTAACCAGCGACTAAACTGCCGGTATTTATACCGATACCGACCTGGATTTGAAACTGCCCCTCGTCTGCACGGGTTTTATTGAATTCAACAAGCAAATTCTGTATATCAATTGCAGCCTGAACGGCGCGTATCGGATCGTCATCGTGAGCTACCGGTGCACCCCATATAGCCATCACTGCATCTCCGATAAACTTATCCACCGTTCCTTCGTGGTGAAAAACAATATCAACGAGTACTTCAAAGTAATCATTGAGCATCCGCAGAATTTCGGTTGCCCGTGTGTTTTCACTCAAAAGGGTGAAACCACGGATATCTGCAAACAAAACTGTGGCAACACGGCTAACGCCGCCTTTTTCCACTTTTAACTGGCCTGATACAACCATTTCAGCCAGGTTAGGTGAAAGGAGTCTCTGGAACCGTTTCCGGGTGGTTTCATCTTTCTTGATCTTTTTTGCCATCTCCGAGGTTTTTATAAACTGAGCGGTTTGGTTTGCGATGTTCGTTAACAGATGCAGATCCTTTTCCGTGTACGCATTGACTGCTATGGAAGATTCAAGGATTATAATACCGATCATTTTCTGCTGGTCCATAATCGGTACGGAAATCGTGCTGCGGGTTCCCTTTCTGATAATTGATTCAGAACCATTGAATCTTTCATCTGCAAGGGCATCCGTGGATATAATACCTGTTTTTTCCTTTTGAACATGACGCACCAGAGTATAGGAGATGAGAAACCTGTTCTCCTGTATGGTTGTTTTGTATGAGCTGGGTTTCAAGACTCCTTTCTCGTCAGCCATGAGAATTATGCCCCGGTCACAGGTGAGAAGCTCAAAAGTCCTGTCAAGAATACGTTCAAGGATGTTGTTTATGTTCATATCAAAGCCGATATCTCGCTGCAGTTCATATGTGATGCGCAGTTTTTCGTAGTCTGCACGAAGGGCAGCCTCATCAGGAATTTCCTTTTGATTTAAAAACCGACTTTCCACTTTGGATGTGGGGCTGGAGTGAATATGGCTATGCATGGCATATGCATTATCATCAACAATATGCACCATGGTACCGGCCGGTTTAGAGCTGAAGATACAGCGTGTACTTCCAAGCAGGATCTCATTACCGTCATGAAGGGGCATTTTAGCTTCTACAAGTTTATTATTGACAAAAGTGCCGTTAAGGCTGCCTAAATCCCTGATGACAAAACCCTTACTGAATTCAAAATTGATTAGACAGTGAACAGAGGAAACCCCGGGATCGAGTATCGTGATATGGTTGCTGGTATGGCGGCCGATCAGGCTGTGTTCATTTAGTTCAACTTCATTCTCGCCGCTTCTGGTAAAGATGATAAGCTTCGGCATTATGGAACCTTTATGCTGAAATCAGAATGAGGGTTATGCAATGATTAAAAGGGCAACTACTTGTATAATGATATTCTGAGACCTTTGCAAAACGGAACTTTTCGAAGTCTGCGCTTATCTACCCGATTTCTGTGTCAGGCTCAAATTTCGGCACTTTAGTGACACGAAGTGAAGCATCAGCGCTAACCTTCAGCGCTATCCTCGATCCGCCTCAGGCAGACCTGTGGTTGAAATTTTAGCCTTACTTGAACTCGAATAAAAATTACCATTTTTCAAAGGTCTCATTCTTATACGTTACGCATTTTTTTTAGTCAATAAAGTATGATGGCGTCGTAAAAAGTCTCATCTACTGCGTTGTCGCGGTTTTTCAGGAACTCGACATACTATGTGTATAGTCTCGTTCCTGAAAAACCGCTGCGCCTTTTTATCCCGCTGATTTTTAGCGGGGGTATATGAGCCTTTTTACTTAGCCATCCGGCGCTTATCCAAAGACTTTTTACGAAACCGTCTAAATCGGACTTTTTACAAATTCATCAAGTATGATAGGTTCGTAAAAAGTCAAAGAATAACTTTTTATGAAGCTATCAGATAAAAAAAGGATTTTTAAATTCTAACAGGGGGGAATTGTCTTATAAAACCATTAAGCGGGGAATTGTCATTTTAAAGAACGAACGGGTAATGCTCGGCATCCGTTGGTATCATAGGATGGCACTGTAAACGAGCTTCCGAGGTTGAAATTTAAAGCCACGTGTGATCCCATGGATTTTTCCGAAGTCCAGAGCAAAATGCAGGACAATTTAATATCCGGAACAATTTTAACTGAAAATCCGCAATCCGCTGAGTACCCTTTATATTTTGAATCCGTAACATAGAGACTTTGCAATTCTTCAAGGGTCGGAAGTCGCCAGTTGTCATATCTAGGACTGATGGTATCCCCGAATGTGTATTTAGCCCAGGCATCAGCCTGCTTCCAATCGATATCACCCTGATTATCGGTTTTGCACCACATTAGCCCTAGCTGGTGGTCAGTAACAGTACCGTTACCATTATCAGTGAAACGATCATCGCCCAAAGCTGCATTACAAAAAAAGGCCAGGGAAATAATAAGCATGCTGCAAAATATTAATCTGTTATACATTTTTTCTCACTTTTAAGAAATTTCTGAATTATTACCAAATATTATTATAATATGCCGGGATAGTCAAGGAATAAGGCATTTGCTCACGGTAGTTTTTTATACTGAGAACTGATTTCTTTTGTTAAAAAGGGTGTAAAGATATGCCGGATTCTGTCAAGAGATTCTTGAACACCGGGTGTTATATACTTTGCAAAAACATCAAGACGTACAAGAGCATTCACAGCTGAATCCTTCTTGCCTGCCGTACGTAACCTCTTAACAATCGCAGTATTTAACTTCTCTATATTATCGTAGATTTTGGTAAGCCCTTTTAATTCCAGATCAATGTTATATCCTTTAATAATTAAAAAATATTGAGCTAGTAAATATGTAGAAGTGGCACGCCATATTGTTTCTTCCTCATTTGCAAATGGCAGATGAAAACGTGCCATCGGTTTTAAAAAGTCAGTATGAGGGCATTCGCTTACAGCAATAACCAACCCCATTAATGAGCTTAACCCTTTTTGCGCTGTTGTATAGCAGGATACAACCCTTTCCTTTGTCGAAACTTTAACATGAATTTCATCGTAGGAGATCAGGCGACCAAGACGTTCGACAATACTAATAAGATTAACAGATAACGGACAGTGTTGATAGATATCCATAGTAAGTGGGCAGTGGGGGCATTGATGAAAATCGAGCCGTGTCCATGAAGGCAAATCACAGGCAGTGTTTCCAAGCAACTTTAGCGTTTTTGCATCCAGCCGTAAATCAAAAATCTCCTGCGTTTCATCTGATAATGTGAAGGTATAACGAATATCTATTGTTTCCATACTATTCATTGGTATAATATTCAGCTAAATTAACTGAATTAAAAAAAGTCTCTACCACTCAGTCAGATCGGATGCAGGTATTTTTTCTTTTAAGGAACTTGCATCCGAACCTTCAAAGTCAACTACAACAATGCTATCGCATATATTCTTTAGCTTTTCAACAACCAATAGATGATCAGGATGAGCCTGATAACGGCTTACAGCTTCAGGATTGGCAAAAAGAGAAACAAGAGCAAAATCGTAAGACCTTTCTGAAGGTATCAGGTTCCTGCCAAATTCATACATTTGAATTTCAGTAATAGTATTAGGGAGATCGTTCATACGTTTTTCTATATTCTCAATGTCTGATTCTTTTACACCGGGTTTAAATTTCATCAAAACAACGTGATTGATCATCAGATACCTCCTTTTATAGGTTTATGGATATCAATAAGTGAAATATCAAGGGAAAATCATATAAATGCATGGATAAATGTGACAATTTAAATTTTTTTCGCTTGATTAGGATTGATTTTTCATTTTGAGTATATTATCGAATGATGTTAATTTTGTAGTAAGAATAAATAAATTTATCACTATTTAACCGCACCTGCAACTGCTATTATTAGGATGATAAAAAACAGGAAATAATTAATTTGATAGCTTTGTAAACGGAGGTTAAAATGACACAGTGCGTTTTACTTAATGCAGACTATACATTCTTAAATGTAGTGGATTGGAAGAGGGCAATCTGTCTGCTGACAAAAGATAAGATTACAGTCCTGAAGTATTCTGAAAGAATAGTTAAAACGGCTGAAGGTGTTGTAATGAGAATCCCTGCTGTAATGAGGCTGATCAAATTAATAAGAACCCTTTACAGAACGAGAGTTCCTTTCAGTAAGAGAAACGTTCTTGTAAGAGATGGCTTTAAGTGTGCATATTGCAGCGCTAAAAAAGATAAATTAACAATTGATCACATTATACCAAGATCCAGAGGCGGCAAGACAGATTTTGAAAATTGTGTGGCCGCATGTAAGCCGTGCAACAATAAAAAGGGTGATAAAACTCCCAGTGAGGCAAATATGTATCTCAAAGTTAAGGCTTATCAGCCGACAATTTCAGAGTTTTTAAGGTTGAAAGTTAGAAAGCTCGGTATTACTGAAGTTCTGAAAGGGTTTGGAATTTACTAGCCTGGTTCCATCTTTATATCCTCTCTTGCTGCCGCCTGTGCTCCTTATGGTACCTGCGTGGCAATGTCAAAGTCATAGGTTAAAAAAAGGAAAAATTTAGCCACTAAGTCACAAAGTCACAAAAGAGCTTTAATTTTAAAGCATTATCAAAAGAAGAAGAAAAAAGTTGTAGATACGGCATATACTGTACATTTAGAATTATATTATTAGGATCATCTCCCGATTAGTTGTAGTTAATTAAGGCAAAATAAATTGGTGATCTCAAATTGAAAAGGCGTTATCATATAGGGTACAAGGGGTCAAGGACTCAAGGGTTCGAGTGAAGTGCTAAAGAATTACAAAGAGTTGAAAGTCATGCGAAAGTCATGCGAACTCCGTTTAGAGAAATAGGGGATTTAGATTTAATAAAAAAGGTGAAGTGGGTTCACTAAAAAAAGACATAGCAGAAATCGAAAGAATGTTAAAAGCGCTGATAAAGTCTTTAAAAAAC
>DAOWEJ010000030.1 GCA_030638575.1 Deltaproteobacteria bacterium
AAAGATCCTGCCTTGATATGTATTCTTCTTTTTCATGGGAACAATACAGTTTGTAGTCATAAGGATAGGACCGTTAAAGGATTCAAACTCCTTGTTCTGGTGCCACCAGGAACCGCCGTAGTTGCCCACAAAATGATCATACTTTTTAAATGCCGGATAGTAATTGGCAGGAAGCATTTCGCCGTGTGTATACACATCCACCCCGGTACCTTCTGTTTGTTTCAAAAGCTCTTCCATGTCCTTAAGGTCATGACCGCTGATTAAAATCCCCGGATTTTTGCCCACACCGATATTTACTTCGGTGATTTCGGGATTTCCGTAAGCTGTCGTATTGGCTTCATCCAGCAGCGCCATAGTGTTTACTGCTACTTCTCCGGCTTTCATGACCAGTCCTACCATATCATCCACGGATAAATCCTTAGTAGTGGATGCCAGAGCTTCCATAAGAAATTCGTAGATGTCTTCTTTTTCAAACCCCAAAACAGCGGCATGATCCGCATAAGCGGCAATCCCCTTTAAACCGATGATCAAAAGCTCTCTTAAAGAGCGAACATCTTCATCCTTTGTTGAAAGAACGCCTACTGATTTTGCCTTTTCATTAAACTCGGCATCATTATCTGAAAACCATGTTGCTGAATGATGTAACTTCTCATCAAAATCTTTTCCATTTTTTTCCTTGTATGCGGTTACAAATTTCTCTTTAAACGCATACCTGCGTTTTAATGCCTCTTTAATCATGGCGATAAACCGGTCATCATCCCAGTTGGCATTGGTAATGGTGGTAAAAAGTGCCTGTGCGACAAACAATCCGGTTTCCTTATCCAGGATGCCGAGTTCTTTTGCCTTCTCACCATAAACGGCAATACCCCTTAACACATAGATTAAAAGATCCTGAAGATTTGCCGTCTCTTCCGGTTTCCCGCACATACCTTTAATTGTGCAGCCTGTGTTCTTGGCTGTTTCCTGACATTGAAAACAAAACATAACTTTCCTCCTTTTAATGATTTTGGGTTGATTTATTTTTCCATTTACTGATTTTTGATTGCATTTTACATGCCAGGCAGGGTAATTGCATTGACTTAAATCAAAAAAGGGTGATTTTTTTTAAAAAGGAGGAAATTAATGAATAAAAAATTTAACATCCTTTCAAGTATTCCAAGTTTTAGCGGCCTTTCTGAGACACAACTTGAAGAAATAAAGCAAATAATTGTTAACAGGCATTATAATAAAGGTGAAATTATTTTTTCAGATGGAGATGATGGAAACGGCTTTTATATTGTTGCTAAAGGACGGGTGAAAGTTTTTAAAGCTTCACCTGAAGGAAAGGAACATATTTTTCATATTGTGGGGCCCGGAGAAACGTTCGGGCAGGTTGCAGTTTATGCCGGACGGTCATTTCCTGCAAATTCCGAGGCAATTACAAATAGCCATCTTCTGTTTATCCCCAGAACCGCATTTGTTGAACTCATTGGTAACAATCCATCCCTGGCCATGAGTATGCTTGCTGTTCTTTCAATGCGGTTAAGGGAATTTACCGTGCAGATTGAAAATCTTTCCTTAAAAGAAGTTCCCGGTCGCCTTGCCTCATACCTTATTTATCTCGCCGATGAGCAAAAAACAGGGGATCATATTTCCCTGTCAATTTCAAAAGGTCAACTTGCCAGTCTTCTTGGAACCATACCTGAAACCTTGTCACGAATCTTCGCAAAAATGAGCAGCCAGAATCTAATCGAGGTAAGCGGCAGAGAAATAGAGCTTTTAGACCGCATAGGCCTGGAAAATCTGGCAAAGCATGGAAAGCTTTAGTCCCTGTTCTATAATCATCCCGGCATGATTCTTGCTATTGAATAAAACAGAATAAAGACAAAAATAATTTTTTTTATTAAATAACGGTCTATGTCCGTACGACTTCACGGGGCTCTAACGTTCCGGTGCGAAGGATTCGCCCTGCAAATCACCTGCCCCCTGCTATGCGAGTGGCAGGTGGTTTGGGCCGATGCTTTAAAGGTTTTTTCATTATGACAGGTAAAAATGAGAAAAACAGTGTCAGGAAAATAGTCTTGATGGGGGTATTCTGGCGCATACTGATCATTGAAGGAATACTGCTGATAGGGACACTTATATACGCGGCTTTGACCGAAGATAAAGGATCCATCGAACTTTTTTGGTATGCCGTAAGAATCATATCTCTAGTAACAATAATCATCCTGTTTATGATGATAACGCTTAAAGATTTTCTCACCGGAAAGATTATTTCACCTCTTGAAGCTATTGCCTCTGCCAACAGGCGTTTAAATCAAAACGATCCCTCTGCCAAACAGGTTGACCTGCAAGAGGATACTCCAACGGAGATTAAAGGTATAGTTTCCTCCCGCTCGCAAATGCTTGATACTATCTTTAAGGTGTCAGATGAACGTTTAAGGTTGGTAAATTTTATTCGAGACACTTTCGGTCGTTATCTTTCCAAAAAGGTGGTTGATGAAATCCTCGAATCACCGAATGGGCAAGAAATCGGTGGTCATAGAAAGACCGTAACTATCATGATGTCAGATCTTCGTGGCTTCACAAGTTTGTCTGAAACCAGAGACCCTGAAGATATGGTTCGGCTTTTGAATCGCTATCTCGAGCGTATGTCAAAGGTCATTATGGAATATGATGGGATGATAGAT
>DAOWEJ010000040.1 GCA_030638575.1 Deltaproteobacteria bacterium
AAGCAGCAGAGCCTTCCGATTTAGAAACAGACACTTTAGATTTTACCCTTGATACAGAATCTGATGAAGAACCTGATGATATATCTGATGATGAAACGATTGAACTTGCAGAATTAGATAAAGACGATTTAGATGAAGAACGGCTGGCAGAAGCGCTTGCAGATGTTGATAGTGATTTTTTAGATGATGAGCTGGATTTAGCTCAAGATGAAGAAGAGGATATTACAGATTCCCTTGAGATTGACGTTGACTCCGAAACAGGCATCTCTGATGATTTGTCGGTGACTGAAGATTTGGGTATTAAAGAGATGGCTGATGAAGCTGAACAAACGGCTGAAACTACAGATGCAGATTCACAACAGGAACTTGAAACCCTGTCGGTTAAAGAATTTGAGGAAGATTCTGATAGACTTTTTGAAGAAGATCTGCAAAAAAAGGATTTTGAAATTGACCCTGAATCAGTTTCTCCTGAGATGATTGAAGATGCCGTTGAGAGAGTGGTTAAGAAGATGTTTTCCGAAAAGATAGAGAGCATGCTTATTGATGTTGTTGAAAGGAGAGTTACCAGAGAGATTGACAGGTTAAAAAACGTCCTGCTTGAAGATACATCTGACGACGAATAATTTTAAAACATTTCGCCATTTTTCAATTGTAAGCAAAGTGAACTAAGTACATATATTCTTAAATACGATTAAGTATAATGTTTTATTTTCACCGCAGAGCCGCAAAGAACGCAAAGAATCATTTTTATATTGCTTTCCGCTGACCCCGGTTAAATAGACTTTGTATTTAACGGGGCAGGGACGGCGGAAAGCAATAAGATTTCATCCCTACGGGAAAAAGAATAATTTGATGTAAAAACATTTAGTTGTAACAATATAAGCGCTGATTGATTTTTCTTTGCCGTCCCCTGCCCGCCATCGCGAGCTAAGGCAAGGCAGGCGGGTCTCAACGGCAAAGAAAAAAACTTTAAACTTTGCGAGCTCTGCGTCTTGAGCAAAGCCCCGTTAGACGAGACAAGCCGGGCGGTGAAAGAAATCTATATAAAATACGTCATCGAATTAACGAATTAGAGCACTTAGTTCAAAATTGGGAAGAAAAAAAAGATGGGGATTATTTAATAATCCCCTTTTTCAATTTTATGTGCTATGCACAAAGATTATTTAAATATATGAGTAAAGGAGTTTTTGTTCATGAGTTCCAATCTGCTTGAAAAGGGCTATGAGCCGCATGACGTGGAAAAACGCTGGTACGCTTTCTGGGAAGAAGAAGGGTTGTTTGCGGCAACCGAAGATAATGATCAAAAATACTATTCTATCGTAATCCCTCCTCCTAATGTCACCGGTGTTCTTCATATGGGTCATGCTCTCAATAATACAATGCAGGACATTCTTTGCCGCTATAGAAGATCGCATGGGGATAATGTTCTGTGGATGCCGGGAACAGACCATGCCGGTATTGCTACCCAGAATGTTGTAGAAAAACAGCTCGCCCTTGAAGGAATAGATCGCCACCAGCTCGGAAGGGAAAAGTTTATCGAGGCTGTATGGGAGTGGCGGGAAGAATACGGCAGCGCTATTATTAATCAGCTCAAACATCTCGGAGCTTCATGTGATTGGGAGCGGGAACGCTTCACTATGGATGAAGGGCTTTCGAGGGCTGTCCGTAAAGTGTTTGTACAGCTTTATGAGGAAGGCCTTATCTACCGGGGCAACTATATTATTAACTGGTGCCATCGCTGCCATACAGCCCTTGCAGATCTTGAGGTCGAGCATGAAGAAATTGACGGAAATCTTTATTATATACGATACCCATATGCAGACGGAAAAGAGGGCATTGTGGTTGCAACAACCAGGCCCGAAACGATGCTTGGTGATACAGCCGTTGCAGTAAATCCTGATGACGAGCGGTACAATGAAACAGGCAAAGAAAGCGTAATCCTTCCGTTAATGAACAGGCAGATTCCTGTTATCAAGGATAAGTACGTGGACATGTCATTCGGGACCGGAGCTTTAAAGATTACACCGGCACACGATCCCAACGACTTTGAAATAGGCAATCGTCATAATTTGCCAAATATAAAAGTGATTGACGATGACGGAATGATGACCCTGGAAGCCGGAAAATTTGAAGGTCTCGATCGTTTCAAGTGCAGAGAAGCAGTGATCAAAGAACTCGAAAAGGAGGGTCTTCTTGAAAAGATAGAACCTTATAAACATAGTGTCGGGCACTGCTATAGATGCAAAACCGTGGTTGAGCCGAACCTGTCAAGGCAGTGGTTTGTTAGCGCCAGGCCCCTGGCAGAAAAGGCGATAGCGGCAGTAAAGGATGGAAAAACAAGAATTATTCCTGAAATCTGGGCAAACACTTATTTTGACTGGATGAATAATATCAGAGACTGGTGTATATCAAGGCAGATATGGTGGGGACACCAAATACCGGCCTGGACCTGCGAAGGGTGTGAGGAAATTGTTGTTGCCATGGATACACCCGAAAAATGTCCTGCCTGTGGCGGGAAAAAACTCGTGCAGGATACGGACGTACTCGACACCTGGTTCAGCTCTGCTCTGTGGCCCTTCTCCACCATGGGCTGGCCGGAAAAAACACCAATCTTGGAAAAGTTTTACCCCACATCTGTGCTTGTTACAGGTTTTGACATACTCTTTTTCTGGGTGGCACGGATGATGATGATGGGAATCCAT
The DNA here is from genome assembly GCA_030638575.1 of Deltaproteobacteria bacterium. Taxonomy (GTDB): domain Bacteria; phylum Desulfobacterota; class Desulfobacteria; order Desulfobacterales; family JAUWMJ01; genus JAUWMJ01. Next base: position 2,703 of record DAOWEJ010000040.1, read on the forward strand.
TTCATGGGGGATGTACCTTTTAAAGATGTTTATGTACATGCACTGGTTCGTGACGAAGGCGGCAAAAAAATGAGCAAGTCAAAGGGAAACGTTATCGACCCGTTGACAATAATAGAAAGGTACGGAACAGACTCTTTTCGTTTTACACTTGCCGCTTTCGCAGCACAGGGCAGGGACATCAAGATGTCCGAAAAACGGGTTGAAGGATACCGCCATTTTATCAATAAGATTTGGAATGCAGCACGATTTTCTCTGATGCATATTGATAAAGGTTACGACAGCATAGAATACGATAATTTATCTCTTCCGGACAAATGGATTTTGTCCAGACTCAGCAATGCTGCTATTAATACTTCCGTGGCCCTTGAAAGCTACAGGTTCAATGATGCAGCAGGGGCGCTGTACAAGTTTGTATGGCATGAGTTCTGTGACTGGTATCTAGAGGCAGTTAAACCAGCACTGTACGGCAAAGGAGGGGAGGATAAAAAGAAAAGAACATTGAGCGTACTTTGGCGTGTTTTGCACGACACACTTATTCTCTTACATCCGTTTATTCCCTTTGTAACCGAGGAAATATGGCATAAACTGCCTGGGACAAAGGGCTCTATTATGAAGGCTGCTTTTCCGCAGGATATTCCTCTCGGCTCAAATGCCGGCAGAGACCCTGAAACCGAAAAAATAATGGATCTTGTTATACAGGTAATAACCGGAATAAGGAATGTAAGGGGCGAGATGAACATATTGCCCTCAATATCTCTTGAGGTTTCTGTCCAGTCAAATGATGAGATTATAATCGAAACTATAAATCAGTATCAGGATATCATTGTTAACCTCGCCAAGCTACAGAGACTTTCGGTTGAGCCTCCCGGGGATAAGCCGGATAAAGCTGCAATGATAGTTATTGGTGGTTCTATGATATATGTCTTGCTTGAAGGGATTATAGATTTTGCTAAAGAGACCCGGCGGCTGGAAAAGGAGATCAATAAACTAACAAGTGAGCTAACTCCGGTTTTAAAAAAGCTCAGCAACGAAGATTTTCTTTCAAAAGCGCCTGAAGAAGTAGTTGAAAAAGTAAAAGATAAACAGACCCTTCTTCAGGAAAAGCAACAGAAATTACAGGCAAATCTGGACAGGATAAAAGGCATTTGATAAAAGTGGCTAAAGGCCTTAAGGAGTAGCCCTTCGGGCTTTAAAGAGCGTCCTTTCAGGACTTGAGGAGCATCCCTTCGGGATTTGATGAGAGCGGCCTTCGGCCTTGATTTTGCCTCAAGCGAAGCGCTCCTCAAACGTAGTGATCTTCAAGCGAAGCGCTCGGCTTAGCTCTTTTGAAGGGAGCAGATTTAAGCTAAGTCCTTTGGACCCGGATTATATACTATGCACAACATACAAGACTTAATTGAATTAGCACTTAAAGAGGATATCGGTCCATCGGATATTACAACGGACAATCTCGTCGACCCGGAAATTAAAGGAATAGGTGTAATCATAGCAAAAGAAAATCTTGTAATAGCCGGACTTGATGTGGCAAGGCAGGTTTTCATGCACTTTGATTCTGATATTGTTTATAAACCGGGATTTGCAGATGGCGATACTATAGAAAGGGGCGGCACCATTTTGGAAGTTAAAGGCAAGCTTCATGCTTTGCTCAAGGGTGAGCGGACAGCTCTGAACTTCCTGCAGAGGCTTTCAGGTATTGCAACGAATGTACGTTCATATGTGGATAAACTTGAAAAAAATAATGTTAGACTGGTTGATACGCGCAAAACCACTCCCGGGTTGAGGTTTCTTGAAAAATATGCCGTTCGTGTTGGGGGAGCTTATAATCATCGTATGGGACTTTATGACGGTGTTATGATAAAAGATAATCACATAGCTTCCTGTGGAGGTATTACAGCGTCGGTGGAACGTATTCGCGACAAAGTATCGCATCTTGTGAAAGTAGAAGTGGAAGTATCTAACATGGATGAAGTAAAAGAAGCAATAGAGGCCGGTGCAGATGTGATTATGCTCGACAATATGAAATTGCAGCAGATAAAAAAGGCAATGGCGTTAATTGGCGGTCGTGCGATTGTTGAGGTTTCCGGGGGGGTTACGAAAGATAATATTGTTCAACTGGCAGATACCGGTGTGGATCTTATCTCTGTGGGGGCTTTCACCCACTCAGCAAGATGCGTGGATATTAGTATGCAGATTAAATCAGATAAATAGTATCTGAACGAAAAGTCATGTTCAGATAAAATCCGAATATCGAAATCCGCCCATTTTATAAGATTGGCCGAAACAAATTCGAATATTAAATGACAAAATGACCAAAACTAGAACGTTATAAATACGACGTTTTTGTCATTGGAACATTAGTATTTTGGTTATTGTTTCGGCCAATCTTATAAAATGCGCGTGCTTCAAATTTCGAATTACCGATCGAAAACAAGAGCTTTTAGTCGAGCACTTATTAGCCGGCGAGTCTAAATGATCCCTATTCGCGATACGGTCCCTACAAAAAATTACCCGGTTGTCAATAATACAATCATAGGTATCAATATTGTCGTATTTCTACTGCAAATGATGCAGGGGCCGGCAGCAGACCGCTTTATCTATATTTATGGGCTTGTTCCTGCCCGGTATTCCGTCCCTCAAATCGCTTCTTATTTTACCTCGGGCCAGCAGATTTTTTCCCTGATTTCCTTTATGTTTTTACATGGAGGATTCCTGCATCTCCTCGGAAACATGTGGTCCCTTTATATATTCGGCGATAATGTGGAGGACCGCCTGGGTCACTTGCGGTACATCGTATTTTACCTCCTTTGTGGTCTGGCATCAGGTCTTTCCCATCTTTTACTAAATTTGAATTCTAATATTCCTACCATTGGAGCAAGCGGCGCCATAGCAGGGATAATGGGTGCTTATTTTATTCTTTACCCCAGATCGAAAATCTTAACTCTAATCCCGATCATATTTATCCCCTGGTTTATTGAAATACCAGCTTATTTTTTCCTCGGTTTGTGGTTTGTCCTGCAATTCCTGAACGCTGCCGGAAGCCATGGAGATGTGAGCGGCATCGCCTGGTGGGCCCATATCGGCGGGTTTATTTTTGGCATTATTTTTCTAAAGCTCTTTCTATTGTTGCCGTCTGCAGGGGTTACAGAAAAAATGCGCAGGGTAACAGCAAAGAAAAAGACGCATCGTCTGCAGGTGATCCGTCCTGTTGCACCTGGGAATGATGCTCATCTTTACGGCACTATCACAATTACGCCTTTTGAAGCTCTATCAGGTACCAGCAAGGTGGTGAATATCCCGTGGGGATTCCATAAAAGACTAGTTAGAGTTTCAATCCCGCCGGGGATAAAAGAAGAGACGAAACTTCGGTTAAAAGGCCTTGGCAGGATGATAACGGATAGGCAAAAGGGAGATTTGTTTTTAAAAGTGGTTATAAGGTGAGACCTTTGAAAAATGTTCAATTTTGGCATAGTTCAAGGCGGACGACCAAATTTTAAATCAGGTTTAACCGGAGGTCCGCCTGAGGCGGATTGAGGATAGCGCTAAAGCTTTACTAAAGTGCCAAAAATTGAGTCCAACACAGAAATCTGCCAGATAAGCGCAGACTTCGAAAGGGGACGTTTTGCAAAGGTCTCAAGGCTATGACATTTCCTCCGGAATCAGGGCGGTAACCTTGTTCCGTCCTTTTTGTTTTGAAATATACATTGCTTTATCTGCACGCTGTATAAACTCTGATAATTCTTCCTGTGGGCAATATTGTGTAACACCGATACTTATGGTTATGTTTACCTCTTTTCCCGGCTGAGGTTTAAATTTATCAGTGTCTAAAACAGTTCTTATCCTTTGGGCGACGAATTGGGCCTCTTTACAGCTTGTTTCAGGCAGTATTACCGTGAATTCTTCTCCGCCATATCTATAGGCACTGTCCAGCTTCCTGAGACACGATTTGATGACCTGGCTTATTTTAACCAGAGCCTTATCTCCTTCTATGTGTCCGTAACTGTCATTATAGTCCTTAAAACGATCTATATCCATGAGTAGAAGTGCAAGGGGATGCTTATAACGATTGAACCTGTTTACTTCAACTTCCAGCTGACTGTAAAATGATCTTGAATTATGGAGTTTGGTAAGACCGTCGGTCACAGCAAGTTTTTGTAATTTTTCCATCATCCGGCCTCGTTCTTGTGAAAGATCTCTTTCTTTTAAGACTCTTTTCAGCCTGAGCAACAGTTCTTCAAGGCGAACCGGTTTAATGATAAAATCACTTGCACCGACGTTGATTGCTTCTTCGTATGAATAGTCGTCGCTGTAACCTGTCATAACAATGACATCCGAATCATATTCTTTCTTTATAAGGGAAGTAAGTTCAAACCCGCTCATTTCTGGTAACATTATATCGGTAATTACAACCTGGAAGTCACCTGTTTTCAACAATTCAATTGCTTTTTCCGCACTTTCTGCCACAAAAGAATCGAATCCGGACAACTCAATAAACTCGTTCATTGAGTCTCTAACCCCGACTTCGTCATCAACAATTAAGATATTGGTGCCCATTTTTAATTATTTCCCAGGTATTCCTTGGCGATCATATAAATTTCCCAGCTAAGCATGGGGTTGACATTGACTAAAACAATTTGATAAAAGCAATTTCCTTTTTGCTGAATTATTAATATATCTGGAAACATAGATTATGTCAACTGACTTTTGTGTGCATTTGCGGAAATGTGAAATATCTCAGGTTTTATCTTTCATACTTTACGAGCCTGGCGGCTTTGCGAGAGAAAAAGAAAAGATTATATAAATGAAAAACATTAGAAATTTCAGTATTATTGCACATATTGATCATGGCAAATCAACCCTGTCTGATCGCCTTATCCAGGTTACTGATATTGTATCGGATCGGGATTTTCAGGATCAAATCCTTGATACAATGGATATTGAACGTGAGAGGGGCATAACAATAAAGAGCCAGACCGTTTGTCTGCCGTATACTGCAAAAGATGGCCGGACGTATTTTCTTAATCTGATAGACACTCCAGGCCATGTTGACTTTACATACGAAGTTTCGAGGGCTCTTGCTTCCTGTGAAGGGGCATTGCTGCTGATAGATGCCAGTCAGGGTGTTGAAGCCCAAACCCTTGCCAATCTTTATCTTGCAATGGAGCACGATCTTGAAATTATACCGGTTATAAACAAGATTGACCTGCCGTCAGCAGATATTGAAAGGGTTAAAAATCAGATAGAAGAAGACCTCGGCCTTGACCCTGAAACAGCGATCCTGACATCTGCCAAGGAAGGAACCGGGATCGATGATGTGCTCGATGCGGCTGTAACAAATCTCCCTGCACCAGTTGGAAACATAAAAGCGCCCCTCAAGGCATTGATTTTTGATTCCCATTATGATCCTTACCGGGGCACTATCGTTCATTTTCGGGTATTTCAGGGCAAAGTAAAAGCAGGTGACAGCGTAATATTTATGTCCAACAGGGCCGTTTATAAAGTTGAAGAAGTGGGAATTTTTCAAATTACCAGGGTGCCTCAAAAGGAACTTTCTGCAGGCCAGGTGGGTTACATAATCGCAGGGATAAAGACGGTCAGTGATACCAGGTGCGGTGATACAATTACATTAAAAGACCGGCCATGCGAAACGCCCATGCCCGGGTTTAAGGATGCAAAACCTGTGGTTTTCTCATCGATCTATCCGGTTGCTTCTGATGGATACGAGGAGCTTACGGTAGGCCTGGAAAAACTTAAGTTGAACGACGCTTCCCTAATTTATGAAAAGGATACATCTGTTGCACTCGGCTTTGGATTCCGCTGCGGTTTTCTCGGGCTGCTCCATCTTGAGGTAGTGCAGGAACGGCTCGAACGTGAATATAATCTTTCCCTGATACTGACAGCTCCCTCTGTGCGTTACAAAATCATAATGAATGACGGCACGGAATTAACCATAGACAATCCTGCTTTGTATCCTGATCCCAGTGGTATTGAAACTACCAAGGAGCCTTTTATACGTGCTTCAATAATAGTACCGGACCGGTATATGGGGGTCGTTATGAAGCTCTGCCTCGATCGCCGAGGTATTAATATTAATTATCAGTATCTTACAAGTGATCGTCTGGAAATGATATTTGAACTTCCACTTGCTGAAGTTATCTATGATTTTTACGATAAACTTAAATCTGTTACCCAGGGGTACGGGTCATTCGATTATGACTTAAAAGACTTCAGGAAAACAGATCTGGTGAAGCTCGATATCCTTATCAATGGAGAACGCGTGGATGCCCTGTCTCAGCTTGTCCACAGGGATAGGGCTGTTGAACGGGCAAGACGCACATGTGATAAATTAAGAGAAGAAATTCCAAGGCAGATGTTTAAAATCGCCATCCAGGGCGCCATCGGCGGCAATATTATTGCGCGTAAGACGGTTTCAGCTTTCAGAAAGGATGTTACTGCAAAATGTTATGGAGGAGATATAACACGGAAACGCAAACTTCTCGAAAAGCAGAAAAAAGGAAAAAAACGGATGAAGATGGTTGGCCAGGTTATGATTCCCCAGTCGGCTTTTTTATCTGTTCTTAAAACGGATACGGATTAATAAAATAGCATACCAATCAGTGTTTTGCACTTATAGATAGACATAAGAGAGGTGCACAGGCTGCTAAAAATGCCTTTTTTCTACAGGCGATATCAAATTTATCGTGCAGCGTGCCCTAATATTTTCGGAATTTGAGGGTAGCCTGTGCATAAAGAAAGTATGTGTAGTAAATTCCTAATATTTGGGCACTTCGAAAATTTACTGCAAACTTAGTAAGATATCGCCTTTCGAAAAAAACCATTTCCAGCAGCCTGTGCAGGCTATTTCGATAGGTAAAAAAGTACATTATATAAAGTCGAAACTTGAGTTACCAACTTAACAGCTAATCTGGAGTTTTTATGGGAAAAACAATTGCTGAAAAAATTTTCGATTCTCACCGTGTGGACAGTCCGTCGGAAGATATTCATGTGCTCAATCTCGATGCAGCATTCTGTCACGAGATAACAACACCGATTGCGATCAACAATCTGGTTAGCAAGGGCAAGGACAGGGTGTTTGATCCTTTGAAGATAAAGGCGGTAATAGATCATGTTACTCCGGCAAAGGATTCAAATACTGCGATGCAGGGGAAAATCCTAAGGGACTGGGCCAGGCGTCATGACATAAAAGACTTTTTTGATATCGGAAGAAACGGTGTCTGCCATGCTATTTTTCCTGAGAAGGGTTTCGTAAGGCCTGGCTTTACAATTATTATGGGAGATTCGCATACCTGCACGCATGGCGCATTCGGCGCTTTTGCAGCCGGTATCGGAACAACTGATCTTGAAGTTGGAATTCTTAAAGGTGTATGTGTATTTCACACACCTGTAACCATTAAAATCAACATCGCAGGCCGGATGCCTGAGGGCGTATATGCAAAGGATGTTATCCTTTCAATAATAGGGCGTATAGGTGTTAACGGCGCAACCAACAAGATAATTGAATTTGCCGGGCCTGTTGTGGATAAAATGGATATGGAAGAGAGAATGACGCTTTGCAATATGGCAGTTGAAGCCGGTGCAACCTGCGGCATATGCAATCCGGATATGACCACTGTCAAATATCTCTGGGAATTTATTAAAGATGAATATTCCACAAAAAAGGCTGCCCTTGAAGCGTTTGAAAAGTATGCCGCAGATAGTGACGCCCTTTACGATGATGTAATTGAATGCGATGTAAACAATTTAGAACCACAGGTGACTTTCGGATACAAACCCGACAATGTAAAGCCGGTAAAGGAGATGGAGGGGACACCGATAGACCAGGTGTATATCGGTTCATGCACTAATGGCAGGATAAACGACCTTCGTGTTGCAGCAAAGATTCTTAAAGGCAGAAAGATAAGCAATCTGGTTCGCGGTATTGTATCCCCTGCAACACCAAAAATTTACAGCCAGGCAATGGAAGAAGGAATCATCAAAATATTCATGGATGCTGGATTTTGCGTTACAAATCCGACGTGTGGCGCCTGCCTTGGAATGAGCAACGGCGTACTTGCAGATGGAGAAGTCTGCGCATCAACTACAAATCGGAACTTTAACGGCCGCATGGGCAAAGGCGGCATGGTGTATCTTATGAGTCCGGCTACGGCGGCAGCATCTGCAATTGCGGGGCATATCACTAATTCTGAGCTTTACAAAGGATAACAACAGTGAAAAACTTCAGCGGAAAAGTACTCTTTCTCGACAGATCGGATATAAACACAGACGAAATAATTCCCGCAAGATATCTTACGGAAATTTCCAAAGAGGCACTAAAGCCTTATCTGTTAGAGGATCTTAACCTGGAAGAATTAATACCCGGGCAGGATGTAGATGGTAAAAGCATAATAATCACCAGGGCAAATTTCGGGTGCGGGTCTTCCCGGGAACATGCTCCCTGGGCGCTTGAAGTAAACGGCATCAACCTGGTAATCGCAGAAAGTTTCGCCAGGATTTTCAGACAGAACATGTTTAACTGCGGTATGATGGCCGTTGAATTGCCTCCTGAAACCATCGAACATATCTTTACTGTTTTTGGTGGCAGAGAAACATTTGTTGAAACAGATTTTAAAGAAAGTAAGTTTACAATAAAGACCCAAGGAAAAAAAGAAGATATATTTTATTCAATTTCCGATTTCGACCGTGCTCTTGTGAAAGCAGGAGGATGGTTGGAGTATGCGGATTCAAAATACTGAAAATTGATGGTCTCGTAAAAAGCCAAAAAATGTATTGTTTTGTCATTCCGGCGAAAGCCGGAATCCGGTATTTTCAGATAGTTGCAACTACTATGGACTCCGGTTTTCACCGGAGTGCCGACTTTTTACGAAAGCATCAAATTTAAATGAACAAAGCAAGTGAATCCAAGAAAATTAAAATTCGGTATAAAATGTTTTGAACATTAAAACATTAGAATTTCGAATTTGTTTAGTGTTTCGTATTTCGTGCTTCGTATTTCCGGTTTACCCGGGTTATGTTTTGCTCTTTTTTCTTCTCTTTTAAGCCATCTTCATAACACTTTTTCCCATACCAGTCTATTTGCCGGCATATCCCACGTATAATACTCACTTCTCTGGCCCTTAGTTGCATCCGTGTAAAAAAGTGGCGCAGCTTATTCATCCAGTAATCTGGATTTTCATGGTTAATATAGCAGATTCTGACAAGTATATCTTTAAGCTGGTCATACATTCCGTCAAGCTCATGCCGGTTTGCAAGGCGGGGCGCAAATCCTTCATTTTCTTTCCTGCCGGCAGTAAATATTTCAAAACAGATGATCATTACAGCCTGTGCAAGATTCAGGGAAGAGAATTCTGCAGTTGGAATGTTTACCAGTATATGGCAATGCCTGATATCTTCGTTGGAAAGACCCTTGTCTTCAGGGCCAAAAACAATGGCAACCCGGTTTTTCCGGGAAACGGAAACCAGCTTTTCGGCAAGCCGTGAAGGGGAAGTGATGACCTGGCGCTCTCCGCCAAGACGTGCTGTAGTCCCCACAACATAGTTATATTCGGAAAGAGCTTCTTTAAGGTCTTCATGGAATTTTACATGCTCTACAATATCTGCTGCTTCATGGGTTGCCAGTTTCAGAACTTTTTTAAGAATATAGTTTTTCGGATTTACAACGACAAGTTGACTTAACCCCATGTTGCACATGGAACGGGCAGCAGCCCCGATATTTTCAGGGTGTCGGGGCTTATGCAAAACAATGGAGATGTTGCTTAAATTTATTTTATCTGGCATTAACCGACAATTTCAAAGCTGTTAAAAAAGTAACCGATTTCAAAGGCAGCGGTTTCCGGTGCGTCGGAGCCGTGTACTATATTTTTTTCGATATCTGTGGCAAAGTCGGCTCTTATTGTCCCTTCTGCTGCCTCCTTGTAATTGGTGGCTCCCATTAATTCACGGTATTTTGATATAACATCTTCACCTTCAAGAACCATCATTACAGCAGGCCCGGATGACATAAAATCGGTCAGGCTCTCAAAGAAAGGGCGTTCTTTGTGAACAGCATAAAAACCTTCTGCCTGCGCCTTTGTCATGTGCAGCATTTTCATAGCAATAATTTTAAAGTTGTTTTTTTCAAGACGCTGTATGACTTCACCAATTAGTCCTCGGGAAACACCGTCAGGTTTGATGATTGATAATGTTTTTTCCATGAGCTTTTTATCCTTTCGCTTTAGATTTTGATTCCCGGTGCAATACTAAAAGCTCCAAGCCAAGTCAACCGGATAAATATAATCCTGAAGATAAATTTCGTACCTGCAGCTTTGTTTGACAACATTTTATTTATCATCCTTTTTTGCAGGGCAAACGCATTTATAAAATAATGTTATCTTTGGAACTGGTCCGGGGCTTAAAAATTTTTTCTCCAGCCGATATCAGCCTATTTTGTAAGGGATGACCCGATATTTCATGATTTTGCGTAAGCATTTTAAAAGATGAGATAATCTGTGCATCAAATCATAAATATCGGGTCACTACGATATATCCTGCAAACTGAAAAAGATATCGTCTGGAGAAAAAACCCTTAAGCCCCTCCTTTAAAATGATTTATTATGATTTTATTTTTCCAAATGCGTTTACCCTGTCCTTTTTTGCTTAACAACTTGATTTTCTATATTTTTCTGATATATTATATAGTTTCTGCCCGAAAACTTCTGTTTTCGGTCAGAAACTAATTATAATAGAGGCGCAATTATGACTCAGAAAATAGAAATTGTTTGTCACATAAACAAAAAACACTCTCAAAGCGCTTCATCAAAGGCTGTTGAATTTGTATCTCCCGACGTTCAGAAGTCAGTGGCCTACTTTCACCAGAGCTTACCTGGCTATCGTCCAACCCCATTAGCAAGACTAACGCGATTGGCAAAATATTTGGGTATAAGTGACCTGTGGGTAAAAAGCGAAGAGTCCCGCTTTGATCTTAAAGCCTTTAAGGTGCTTGGCGCAAGCTACGCCATAGGAAAACTGCTGGCAAAAGACTTAGGGCTGGATGTTAATAAATTTACGTTTGAACAAATCGTATCAAAGGCTTCAAAGTTTCGGAATCTTACCTTTGTGACGGCTACCGATGGCAATCACGGGCGGGCAGTTGCATGGACTGCCAACAGGCTGGGCTGTAAAGCAGTCATTTACATGCCGAAAGGTTCATCAAAAGTCCGACTGGAAGCCATACTTAATCTCGGGGCAAAAGCATCCATCATCAATGGTAATTATGATGCTGCTGTAAGATTAGCTGCAAAGCAATCCAGCGAAAAGAGGTGGATTTTACTTCAGGACACATCATGGCCGGGCAACGAGGAAATTCCAATCTATATTATGCAGGGTTATATTACGTTATTGACAGAAGCATTTCATCAAATAGATGGGAAATGGCCTTCACATGTTTTTATGCAGGCCGGTGTTGGTTCGTTGGCCGCAGCCCTTCAGGCATTTTTATGTCATTGCCGTGATAAACTCAGGCCTTTTTTTGTGGTTGTTGAACCGACGGAAGCTGCCTGCTTTTATAAGTCAATGATTATGGATGATGGAAAACCGCATGCCGTTCATGGGGATTTAGATACCATCATGGCCGGTCTGGCATGTGGTGAACCGAGTGAAATTGCATGGGACATACTAAAAGAAAATGCTGATGCATTTATAGCCTGCTCAGATCATGTAGCTATAAAAGGCATGCGTGTACTAGGAAATCCCCTTGAAGGAGATGATCGTGTAATATCCGGTGAATCCGGGGCAGTGACTACCGGTCTTGTTTACGAATTACTGAACAATCCCATGTTCAATGAATTGGCTGAACAACTTAGATTAAGATCGGATTCCAAGGTGTTAGTAATTTCTACTGAAGGAGATACTGACCCGGAATATTATCGTAAAGTTGTTTGGTAATACCTGAATTTTGCACGAGTTGGAGGCTTTCATATGCAAGGCATCTAAGGGCGAAGCCATAGTGGACTATTGCGAGCCCTTAGTAACCCGCCAAAGGCGGACAAGCGCAGCAGATGGAAGCCTCCAGCTCGCCCGAAGGGTGAAAATTGATGAGAGAAAATCGATAATCATCCTTTTTACCATATGGGTATTATTCTTTTGATAACATATTTTGCTAAACCCGCTGTTTATCATTATAAGAACAGTTTCTCATTAATTTTCATGCAAGATTCAGGTAATCAGACTATATGAGTATACTGACAGCGGGAGAAAACCGCGCGT
>DAOWEJ010000018.1 GCA_030638575.1 Deltaproteobacteria bacterium
GCATATAAAATTCCTTCTTCACCCCAAAGTGGTCCGGCAATAATTTCACCAGAAGGAGCAATAATTACACTGCCACCCCTGCACATTACATCGGGTTGATCAGAAAGTTCTTCGATTGTTTCCAAATCTGGTGGATACATTTCTTTTGTAACGAATTGATTACATCCAAGAACGAAACAGCGTCCTTCACATGCAATATGACGCATTGTAGCTTGCCAGGTTTCACGCGAATCTGCCGTGGGTGCCAAGTATATTTCTACGCCCTTACCATACATTGCCATTCGGGCTAAAGGCATATAATTCTCCCAACAAATGAGACCGCCTATTTTTCCGAACTCCGTTGAAAAGGCAGGCATGGTACTACCATCTCCTTCTCCCCATATTAGGCGCTCTGAACCTGTGGGTTTTAACTTTCTATGCTTACCTATTAACTCACCATCTGGTGAAAAATAGAGCATCGAGCAATACAGCGTTTCTCCGCCAGAAGCACCATCACGTTCTATAACACCAATAGACAAAAAAACACTGGACTCTTTAACGGCCTTTCCCAATATTTTTACTTCCGAACCCGATGTTTCTATTGCATTTTCCCAATAACGCTTCCACAAGGAACGCCCTTCTTCGTTCCTGCTACCTATTTTCATGCCAAAGGTGAATCCTCTTGGGTAAGCAGGTATGAATGCTTCTGGTAGAAGAACGATCTTGCTTCCTTTATTTCCAGACTCTTCAATCAACTGACAGGCTTTTTCTATTGATGCGGTCTTATCAAACAAAACAGACGATGCTTGAACAACTGCAACTTTCACTTTTCCCACGATACTTCCTCGTTTTGATTATGCATAACATATTTATTGGATAGTTTTCTCGCGAAGTCATGAAAATCGAACTTAGCGAGAAAATGCGATATCCGTACACATTAAAAAGTTTAATTTCGTCTTCAGCACTCTAAATCTTATCATATAATCCAAAATTATCAACAATATTATTATGTTTCGTATTCTGAAGAAATATTACAAATAAATGGCCAAGCGACTATTAACGCCATATGGCATGTTATACCGCTGCGGCAAAATAAACCCTTTCAAAACTGCAGATTGCTCCAAAGCTGGAATTATTAAAGGCTATAAAAATTTGTGATATCGGTCAAGAAGGGTAAACCTAAATGGGATCTTTTAGGATTAACAGGTGTTGAAGATTTACCTGCTGTAAAATGGAAGTTAATGAATATTAAAAGAATGGAAAAAAAGCAGCATAAAAAAGCACTTGAAAAATTGAGGCATTACCTTGAAAAATAGTCCCGGTTCTTTCCATCCTGTTCCTTAACAGGAATAAATCGACATATCAATATATCAAGGTACCGCAACCAGAGTGTAGACGACCCCATATGTTTTCCCCCAACTTATAAACTAATGTACGCCCCAACCGCACGTCCCCAACCGCAGGAAAGAAATTCTTGATGCTTATTTTTCATCTGTCAAGAGCGTAGATGCGCCCCCTGTGTTTTCCTTCGATTTAAAGTCGTCTTATCTCAATGAAATCAAAAAAGTTGTAAAATTAGTCCAACTGTGATAATTTTATTTAAATTAAATCAAATTGAAAGGGTAATAAGACAATAAGGAAAAGCAATGGAAAAGGTTGTTAATATTCACATAAAAAAATTGCCGGAAGGGGTTTACCTGGCCACTTCAGATGATGTACCCGGATTGGTAGCCCAAGGGCGGACAGTTGCAGAAGCATTAGAAATCGCTCGTGATGTAACTCGTAAGCTCTTGGAAGCAAAGGCAGAAAGGTCTGGGTCTGATAACATCGATTTACCTTTAGTCGGTGATTCGTTCAATTATCCGCTGATTGTGAATGCATAATAAAATGGGCAGATTATCCGGTTTTAGCTACAGAAAAATCGTAAAACGTCTCAAGGCATTTGGTTTTGCATTTGACCGCCAAGCAGCTGGAAGTCACGAGATCTGGTATAATTAACAAACCGATCGATACACTACAGTTCCCAATCATCCCGGTGATATGCCGGAAGGTACTCTAAGAGCGATCCTTAAAGAGGCCGGTATTGATCCCAATAATTTCTTAAAAAAGAAATAAGGTAGCAGCTTATCATCTCAATGTCTTACGCCCTCCTACCACCCCGAACAAGAAAAATGCCGTTGAAGAATTCATATTTCAACAGCCTTATTTCTATTTTTTTATGAAAATTTGTGCCCGTTTTTCACTGTTCAAGGCACGACCCCCCGATCCCTTACTCAGTATCATAGATGAACTGACAGATATAGGCAATCCGGTTGCCATACATGCCATCGGGGATGCCGCCACCGACCAGGTGATAGCCGCTTTAAGCAATGTGAAGCGTGCGCGGAGTCAACGCGCACAGAGAAATAATGGGGGACGTTCGTGCTGAACGTGCATTGCCAATGCAATCTCTGCACGAACGTCCCCCCTTCCGTCCCCCATTCCAAAGAAGTTTTTGATGTTTATTTTTCATCTCTCAAGAGTGTAGACGCCTATGTTTTTCCTATTTAGCGAACCATGCTACTGATGAAGCAGCCACCGCTACTGCTGAGGCCAACGCCTGAACTCGGCGGAGGCTCAAGTTGAATGATCGCCCCGTTTAGCCCGACCACCGTCACGCCGGGACCATCTGCTGTACCGCAAAAAAAAGTACTGGCGTCAGGGACGTTTACCGAACTCCACGCCGTTCCGTCGGAAGATGAATAGACCCACCCATTGGAGCCGATAGCCAAAAAGACGTCATCGTAGAAAACGATGCGGTAGCATGTCTGGATCGGGAGAATACCGGCCTGAAGGGTCCAGACGATTCCATCGGTGGAAGTAATCACATCTTGGTTAAATCCGCCGGCAGCTACGAAAGTGCCGTTTCCATAGGCAACGCTCCTGAGGTGATCGGTGGTAACCGCTGGCTGGACTTGCCATGTAGCGCCGTCATCCTGGGATGTGACGACCGTACCGCTGTACCCAACGACAACGAAAGTGTTGTTGCCGTACGTCGCTCCCTGCAAACCTTGAAGAGAAGCCGTGGAATAGTCACTCCAGTTTATTCCGTAGGGGGAAAAGATAAGACTGCCGTTGGCACAAGTACCGATAAAGCGATCGTGAACATAATAGAGTCCGTTCAGGCTCTCAGCAGGAACAAATGCATCCGGATTCCATATGACCCCATTGTCGTCGGAGTAGATCAGCCCGTTGCTGATAGCGCCGACAAATCGCTGATTGGTGGGGCAGTAGGCCATATCCACAATGGTTGTGACATCGGGGTAGTAGGTCGGCTGTGTCCAACGGATTCCGTCCGACGAGATGATAATGTCGCCGGTCAATGTACCGGCAGCGTAAACCCCGTTGCCGTAGGCCACACCCCAAATATCCCACCCCGTACCGCCGTGGACAATATTCCAGGCCGTGCCATTGGCGGATGTGACAATCTTCCCCCCAATTAAAAAGTAATTACCGCCCGCATAGAGCACATCACTAAACCATTCATATGCAGGTGAGGTCTGCTCAGTCCATGTAATGCCGTCCGGTGACCTCCAGATATGTCCGGCATCCGAAGAGCTGGCTCCGCCGCTGGCCACGAAAAGGCCGTTACCATAGCCCACCGTCATGAGTGTTTGTGAGATACCGCTGTTTTGGACCGTCCATGCGAGGCCACCATTATCTGAAGTGATGACCGTACCCGAGGCTCCCACGGCCACAAAGCGATTAGGGATTATATCATTCCTGTATGCCACCTGCCAGAGCGTTTGGATAGTGCCGCTCGTTCTCGGGGTCCAGGTGGATAGGTCTGCTACCGGTGCCGTGATGACAGTCCCGGAATAACCGACCGCCATGAACAGCCCGTAGCCGTATATGATATCTGTCAGAACAGAGGTCAGAGGAAGGGTTCTTTCAGTCCAGTTGATGCCGTCGGAAGAAACAAAGGCGCTACTGGTGCTGTTTATTGCAACGAAGCTACCGTTACCGAAAGCAATGGAATAGGAATAGAAACCTGCAGGAGGCGTTTGTTCATTCCAGGTTAAACCATCGGAGGAAACCAGGATCGTACTGCCGCCCACAGCAACAAACACCCCGTTGCCGTAGGCAACATCACCCAATTCATCTTCAACCCCGGATGATACTTTCGCCCACGTATCGCCATCAGTGGAGCGCATCATAAACCCGTATTTACCAACAGCTATATAGATCCCGTTGCCGCTGGCGGCCGATGCCAAACTCGTGTTTCTAAGGTGCCAGGTGGATAGGTCTGCTGCCGGTGCCGGGGCGGCCGGCATGGAGAACAGAGCCAAAATAATCAGAAAACAAAGGGGAGCTCGAGCACTTTTCATGTCACACCTCCTTGAGGTTGATAAGACGTTGCTTTTTTAATAAAAGAGCGTACTGAAAGTTGCCTTGGGAGTCAAGAAAAAGGAACCACAACATACGGTAGGGGTGAGGAACGTCCGTAAAAAAGTAAAAAAAGTTCCTCGTGGTCCAAGTTTCTTACTTTCTTACGTCCCCATGTACACATGTACCACTTTTTTATTATCAGGATCGGAAGCTATGAAATCTTTCCATTTTGCATTAAACCTGTCTCTTTCTTCCTTTGTTTCAAATAATCTATCTAAATTTATCTCGCAGTTGAGAGTACAACCTTTTGCCTTGTACCAGGAAAGAAGTTTTTGATGTTTATTTTTCATCTGTCAAGAGTGTAGACGCGACCCCTATGTTTTTCCTTTTCTTTTATAAATGGCCATGATTTTCTTGCTAAATAAAGGGAATATTATATATAATTTGTGATATACTGATGATCTGAAATTTATTTCAAACGAACGGTATTTACATCCTTATGGAGAAATAACTCGAAAATGAGTCTGTCAGTCAACGATTTGGAAGAATTGGCCGAACTCTATCTGGAAAAACGGCTTAAGGGCCTGCCCGAAGATTTAGCACAGTGCCGGGAGCGGATCGGGTACGATATCCAGGAGCATTTTATGAAATCCGATACCCTTTCCAGGGGTGTATTTATCGGGGCGTTTGCCGAAACACTTGAGAGCCATTGTATACAGGCGGCTGATGATTTGTTGGGGCTGATGAGAGCCTTTAATACGTTTACTGAAGCAGAAAGTATACGAGAGCTGCTTTATATTCATGTGGATGCCTCAGCTGCCGGACTTGTGAATATTCTCTCGGGGGAAGGATTCGGAGGAATTTCGTCAAGATCCTCGGAACAGAAAAGAATCGCGAATTTAAAAACCGGTATTAAGCGACGGGTAAGGCGGAAACTGGATCTTGAAGTAATGCAGGAAATACGAAAAGATGAGCAGGCGGATTTCCTTAAATCATCAGAGGATTACCTGGATGACAGGCTGCCTCTCAACCGGCGGGGCGCTTTTGATAATGACCTGGTCGATTTTTCACAAAGAGCACAAAAAAAAAAGGAACCGCTAAGCCTGGTTATGGTTGATATCGATCATTTTAAAAACGTTAATGACAACAACGGTCATGCAATCGGCGATGAAGTGCTCATCGAAGTCGCGCAACTGCTGGTCAAACGTTGCGCCCATAAAGGAAAGGCATACCGGTTCGGCGGCGAAGAATTCGTGCTTCTTATTCCCGCCTATTCGGTAGAAGAGGCCGCAGGGCTGGCGGAACGGATCAGAAAGGATATTGCCGCTTCCCCTTTAAGCAGTAAAAATCTGAATATCACCGCAAGTTTCGGTGTGGCCTGCCTGCCTGATCAGGCAGCAGATTCCAGGTCATTACTTGAAAGCGCGGATGCCTCTTTGTATCAGGCAAAACGATCCGGCAGGAACCGGGTCTGTTCAGCAGGAGAATAAAATCGCCCCGGGGAAAAAACACTTCCAGACCGTTCAGCTATCTGAGGGGTCAGGGAGTTTTTACTATCCCGTTGCTCCATTAATAATCCCGGGCTGCCTTCATACAAACTCATGGATAAGGGTCCGTAAAAAATCGACTCAGACAGTGTACGCCGACATCCTTGGGATCATTCATTCCGCTAAATACGAGGCTTTGAGAGAAAAACTCCCCGACCCCTAAGTACTATAGAATGCCTCGAAAGTCCTCTAGTGGTTCTTCCTCACATTACCAGATCGCCTGTCATGTCCGCCATTTATTTATATGGTGCACTTTGAATTTGAATTCACCTACTATAATGCCCCCAACCCCCCAACCCCAACTTATAAACTAATGAGCGTTACCCAATAACTTTTGTTGGGGATTTGTTCTCTTATACATGAATCTTTATTGCATATTCCTGTATAATTCTCAAGAGTTACTTCTCAGGAATCTAAACTAATGTCCCCAACCCATAATTCGTTTATACAATAGTCGGGCGTTTATCACCTATTATTGCGGCACAATACAATGGTAAAAAAGTCAATTTATGTTTTTCAATTGTACTATATATATCATTATAAAGTATTAGCCCCTGTGGGCAATTGGGATATTTTTCAAGCATGAGATGAATACTGCGTAAACTCCCGCCTTTGCCGGATTTAACTTCAACCGGGTAAATTTCACCCTTGCCTACCACAAGATAATCGACTTCAGCATTACTGCCACGAGTGCTGCGCGACCAATAATATAACTTGGAACTATGCCAGGCTGCCAGTTCCTGTGCGACAAATTGTTCTGCGAGTTTGCCCCTGTACATGGACAGCAGGCTTTCCTGCTTCAACTCCAATTCTACCGGTACCTGACACAATCGCTGAAACAAGCCTATATCCAGCATTGCTGTCTTAAATTTTTTGGGATTTGCTGTCGCGCCCAAGGGCAAACCAGAAGGATCACATGACGGAATTTTGTGAATGATCCTCGCTTTTGTCAACAGTTCAAAAGCTTTACGGTTGGTCGGACCTGTATGGTGTTCATTCAGGCGGGTGTATTTAATTTGTTCACCTACCTGCCTGGCAGCATTCAGGAAAACGGTATCAAGACAGAGCGTGTCTATCTGCGGTGAATATTTTGAAAAATCTTCGCGATAAGAGTCGAGAATTTCCGATTGAACATGGAATGCTTCAACCATTGAACCGGTATTACGATATACTTTAATACACTCTGGCATTCCTCCAATGAAAAAGTAACTGCGTAACTCGGATAAAATTTTCTGCTGAATCAGATTATCTACTTCTGAAGGATGTTCAAGTGTGTAATCGGCCATGGTTTTTTTACCGATCGCCACAAGATATTCATAAAATGTCATGGGATGGAGGTGCAAATATTGTATCCGTCCAACAGGAATGGAAATATCACCAAAGGCGAATTCCAGAAGGGAACCGGCTCCGATAACATGAAGCTCAGGCATTTGCTCATAAAAATATCTTAAAGCCATGATTGCGCGCGGACAGGCTTGTATTTCATCGAAAAACAGCAGGGTTCGACCCGGAATTATTCGACCCATTTCGAGTTCAAGGTGTTTGAGGATGTACTGTGGTTCGAGGTTCTCACCAAAGTAGATGTGCATATCGCGGCGTTTTTCTAAATCAATTTTCACATAATTGTCAAACCGCTGCTCTGCAAAATAATCCACCAACCAGGTCTTTCCAACCTGCCTCGCGCCCCTGATAATCAATGGTTTGCGCCGTGAAGAATTTATCCAGTTTTCCAGTTGTATTTCAGCTGATCGTTTCATAGAAAACCCTCCATTTTTAGAAAATCAACCCATATTATATATAATTGCTTTAGAAAATCAAGCCAATTAAGTAAAATATGCTAATTTGATTAAAATCGTTCATAAGCTTTAAGAGCTTTTTGGGGAGGTCTTAATCTTTTCTTTGAAGCTTTCGGCTGCCGGATAAACGTAGAGTATATCCAGAGCTTACTGAAGGGATCAGAGGCAGGGTGAGTTTACTCTTAGCTTGTCGAAGGGAAACACCGAATTACTACCAGCAAATACTACAGGATAAGTGTGTCTTTAAATCATTTTTCATTTTATCTTTTTGAAATGTTTATTTATTTAAAAACAGATACTTTGTGTTTGACCAGGGGAATATAGGATGCTCCCAACTCCCAACTTATAAACTAATGAGCGTCCCCAACCCCAACTTATAAACTAATGAGCGTCCCCAACCCCAGTGGCACCGAAAGCATCAATACTGGCGTTACGTGGCATGACAGGACCATATCCAATATCATATAAAATAGAAACTTAAAATTTTAGGGGCGTTCCGCAACCCATTTTTATGTCGGCCAGTAAAGAAGATCAGTATTGATGACATCAATGAGCGGCCGGGGTAAAATTATGGAACCAAGTCCATCACCGTTTCCGACTTCAGTTCCTCGACCATGAATGAATTCGTACACGGTCATTGCAGCAATGCAGGCGTCTATCATATCCTTTGGGCCTTGGGAAAATTTTGCAAAATTGATCGTAACTTTTACATCTCGATCATCTTTCAGCATATTGTAGGATGCAGATGGAAATACCTCAAAGACGTTATCAAAACCTTTCATTTGCCTGTAAATATCGAAACCAAGCCGCATCCAATCCTCGCATTCCGGCTCCAATCTTGCCCACTGAGGATTTGCAATTCCAAGGGATTTTATTATAACTTCACAGTGCCTTCCGTGTCCTTTTTCCTTTTTTTTCCTATTGCGCCATAAGCCTTTCTTTCCATCCCAATAAAAGGGCCGCTTATCTTTTAACGGCATCCGCGGCGCATCGATACCAAAGGCAATTTCTTTTTGATCAACCGTAAGAGCTTGAGCTATTTTATATAGATTTATTGCGGTTTCTATATGTGATGCTCCATCAATCCATCCAGAATCTATAATATCGGCATTTTCATCGACGATAAAGTAGGAGCAATTTCTTTTGATCTGGACATCGATACCCATATAATAGAGAAGATTATTTTCCATAATTTTTATTCCATTTACAGATAACGCCCGCTGACATATTGAATATAGTCCGGATGTCCGTTACGATATTCTCGGGACAGCTTGACGATTAGATCCTGATAGCTCAGCGAATGAAACTTGATACCATCTGATTTTGCTATTTCAGAAAAAGTATCGATCTCACCTCTATGAATGGCGCCGCCTTGTCCCAAAACATCATACCAGAGATACAAAAGCCGGAAGCCGCCTTTCCCGAATTGATTTTTGAGTCCCAGGATATGCTTGACCAGTTGAGCGGGGTGTAAGTGTAAAAATTTCTTATCGTCAGGGCTGATCGATTTTGCGAAATCAAAAAGGCTGGGTATATCCTCCCATATGGTTTTAATTTCGAGATATTTGGGATCAATTCCAGAGTGACCTCGCGAACCGTAGGCTTCTGAGAATTTACATTCGATGGCAAAAACTTTATATTTAGATTTTTGTGAATTTTCGATGACCACATCGATGTTAGGACTGTAACGGAATTTAGAACTTATAGGGTATTTTTTTTCAAACCGGATGCTTTGAGACAGGGTGTTGTTTTTTCTGCAAAGCCGGCAGGCCGCAGCGATTTTGGAGATTTGATTGATTCGAAGCCAGTAATGAAAAATGTTTACACCCAGTGCTGACGAAGAATGCACCGCGTGTATTTTAGGGAGGCTATCAGGTTTTCCGTTTAACTCCCCGCCATCACCTGCGTTGAAATCATCCATCACCGTCTGGGCCATGGGTTCAAAAAGATTTTCTTCCAGCGTTTTCGTATATGCCAGACGGCCGCGAGGACCTTTACTACCGCCAAGGTCTATCCCTTTATTCTGCGCCCAGCTTACTTGTTTTGAAAAAATATATTCAAAAGAATTCATTTCAAACTGCCTTTTTTTCCTTTTTGTTGAATTCTTTTTCCCATGAACTTTTTGTTTTTATCTTATAAATTTATATAGCGGCTTAAAAGCTTTAATTGTTTTTTCTGCTGTTTTTATAAATCCAGGCTTATCAATATATTTTGTATCGTTATAAAAAAATCTTGCTTTGAACATGATTTGACCATTTATTTTTGATTTATTCAAAACCGCAGATTTGATTGCCGGGTACCAAATTGGAAATTCTTTTGCTTTTGTCTTTTCATTTTTAAATTTTTTACCCAGCGTATCTATATTAAATTCCATAAAGCCGTCACGAATGCCAATTTTCCGAGCAATAAAATGGCGCTGTACAAATTCAATATAGAGATGAGGCACCTGCTCTCTAAGATCTTCCAGGATTAAAAAGAGCTTTTCTTCTTCTTTCGGGTCGGAAAATATGTTTTTTAATCTCTTCCATGGATTTTTTGAGGCGTTCGGAACAACGATCGCTAAGTCATGGCAAGTTTCCTTAATACCGAATGTTAAATGAAGTTCGCTTGTAAAGCCCTCTTCAACTCCAAAACAGTCCCAGACAGATTCCAGTGAAAAAGTCGTAATGGCCGGCCTGCGTCGCACAAGGTCTTTAAATGTTTTTTTAACAAACTGCTCAAGTGCTTCCATCTCGGCGTTTAAAATGATCTTTGCTTCATTTACATCA
>DAOWEJ010000003.1 GCA_030638575.1 Deltaproteobacteria bacterium
CCTGCAAAAAGAACGAGAGCAAGGCCAAAACCGACGGCATAGCTAAATGATGTTATAATGGCCTGCAGGAAAGTATATTCCTCGTTGACATTAATCAGGCAAACACCCATTACGGCACAGTTAGTCGTAATAAGGGGTAGAAAAATTCCGAGCCCGGCATAAAGGGCAGGGATAGACTTTTTTAAAAACATTTCAACAAACTGAACAAGAGATGCAATTACCAGGATAAACGAGACCGTACGAAGATATTCAAGACCAAATCGTTGCAGTATATATGTGTTAACAATCCAGGTAATTACGCCTGCCATGACACCGACAAATACAACCGCCATGGCCATGCCGATAGCGGTTTCCATTTTCTTTGATGTGCCTAAAAAAGGACAGTTACCAAGGTACTGGGCAAGCAAAATGTTATTTATAAGAATGCAGCTTATTGCAAGTACTATATAGTCACCCATTTTTATCTCCTATTTGCTGCCTACCATGTTCATAACACAGAGCATGAGACCGAGGCAGACGAATGCTCCGGGAGCTTCAATCATAAATGTAAAAGGCTGAAAAGAAGGTCCGAAAATTTGTATCGGCTTTTCCCAGAAAGTTAAAGCGCCGGTTCCGAACAGTTCACGGACAGCTCCGAGTGCACCGAGGGCAAGGGTAAATCCTATACCCATACCTAAGCCGTCTGCAAGGGAGGAAATAATGCTGTTTTTAGATGCAAAAGCTTCCGCGCGACCAAGTACGATACAGTTTACAACTATAAGCGGGATGAAAATACCAAGCTTGAGAAAAAGCGGATAAGTAAACGCCTGCATAACAAGCTCTACTACTGTAACAAATGTCGCAATAATAATGATAAAACAGGCTATTCTTACCTTTGGGGGAATTACTTGCCGCAAAGATGAAACAAGGATATTGGAACATACCAGAACAAATGTTGTTGCAAGACCCATTCCGATTCCGTTTTCCACTGTCTTGGTCACCGCCAGTACAGGGCATAAACCGAGTACAAGTCGAAAGGGCGGTATTTCATTCCACAGACCCTTGGTGAATTCCTGGACTATAGTTTTGGCCATCTTTTTATCTTCTCCTACTTAGCAAATTCCTTTAATTTTTCTGCGATTTGAGGTTTAAGTTTTTTATAAATCTTACCGGCCTCAGTTGCTGCGACAGTGACGCCGCGGGAGGTAACCGTAGCACCTGATACGGCATCCACCTGCCCGCCGTCTGTTTTGACCTTGAATGTATCTTTTATGGATAAACCTTTAAACTGAGCTGCAAAGCCGGGGTCTGTTTTTGCCCTGGACCCTACACCCGGTGTTTCACTGTGCGTGGTAACACCTACGCCGATAATGTTATCATCTTCAAGGTTTACAGCGACCATGAGACCGATGTCTCCACTAAATCCTTTCCCAAAGCTTTCAAGAGCGACCGCAGAAGCCTTGCCGTCAAATACGCCGACAAAGAAACTCCTTTCAATCTTTCCATCTTTTATTTTAAAGCGGTCAACTATGGGATCATTGGATGCTCCCTCTAAAATTGCCTTTATTGCAGGGCCTTTGACGAATTTTAACTGCTGGTATTCAATTTTTTCCTTTGTTCCGCCACGTATGGCGGCAAGGAGTCCTCCTGAAAAGGTGCATAAAAGTGTCAGAACAACAACCATTTTTATCATTTCACGCATCTTAGCCAACCTTTCCAATTGCTTTTGGCCGGATCTTGTCCAGAACCGGGTTTAAAAGATTCATAACCAGGATTGCATAAATAACACCGTCCACATGGGCGCCGATATTTCTTATCAGCACAGTCAATACTCCTGCACCTACACCAAAAATAAGCATCGGGATAAAGTTAACCGGTGAGGATGAATCCTCTGTTGCAAGAAAAAAAGCGCCGATCAGTGTATAGCCTGTAAGTATATGAAATACAGGTCCTGCAAAGCGGACATTGTCATATAAATTAAAAACAAGTGCTGTTGCGAAAACGGCGAAAAGAAAAGTTAAGCAGATTTCCCAGCGGATAAATCCCCTGATGATAAGATAGATTCCACCGATAATAAGGCCCAGGCCAAACGTTGCGCCGATGCCCCCGGTCTGCTTTCCGAGTAAAAGGTCACCGGCAGTAAATGACTCTATTGATGCTGTGCCGAAATGCTTGAGTGCTGCGATGGGATAGAGCATGGTAAATTCGAGGTCATAATTTAAAAGAGCTTCATCAAAATCAAAAAGATCCTTCCATGATACCATTAAAATGGCAATTGCGAGAACTACGGGATTAAACGCATTGCTTCCGATTCCGCCGAAAATCTGCTTGCCGATAATCACAGCAACAAAGGTGCCTGTTAGCACCGCCCACCATGGTAAAGTAGCAGGGACGAGCATTGCAAACAACAGACCGATGAGAGCCGCATTGCCGTCACCTATGGTTAAAGAGCGTTTTGTCACAAAATTCATGGCAAGTTCCCAGAAAATCGCACAAGAGACGGAAAAAGATACAACAGCGACAGCAGGCAGCCCGTATTGAAAAATTCCAAATAAAACTGCGGGCAGAGCCGCTATCATTGTATTATAACTTCTTTCAGTAATACTGCTTCCGTCATGCCAGAAAGGAGCATGGGATACTATAAATTTTTTCTGATTACTCATCTACCTCCTCCGCTACACTCATCCGGCCAAGTTCATATTTTGCCAGCTTTATGTATTGAAAAATCGGAATTTTTGATACACAGACAAGGCTGCAAAGGCCACATTCAATGCAGGAATACAAGTCATAGTTATCGGCAGCCTCTTCATATTGCCCTGCTTCAAGAAAGCGAACAAGCATATTAATCGGTATTCTTGCCGGGCAAATTCTTATGCATTCGCCGCAGTTTATACACGGATAGTCGGATATGGGTGGAATTTTTCCTGAGTCCTGGATCATTATTGCGCAAGTGTCCGGCATAATCGGATGGTCATCCGAATAAAGACTCGATCCTGTTATAGGTCCGCCCAATATGATTCTGTCTTTTTCATTCAGGGTGATACCGAGCTCGTATAGAATATGTTTCAAAGAGGTTCCGATTCTGGCCGAGACTAATTTTATGCCTTCGTCCTTGTCGATAACCGTTAACGTTTTTCTAACGGGTATTTGTCCGTTTCCAAAAGCTCGGCCAATAGAGGCAACAGCTTCTGCCGTCATGAAGCATATGCCAAGGTCTTCAAAGCTATTTCCAGCAGGCAAAGCACGGCCAGTGACTTTTTGCATAATCATATGGGGAGATGCCGACGGATATGTGGTATCAATGGTCTTGACCTCGGCTTCTATCTGGCCGTAATCTTGTTTAAGAGAATGTGGGGTGACAACCACGATGTCATCAACACCTGTAGTCTCCTTTAAAATAACAATACCTGCCTTTAATAGATCAATATAAGATTTTATAATATACTGGTTGGTTGTAACTAGAAGATCGTTGTCATAACCACAGATAATAATGGTTTTGATAGGTTTTTCCAGGTTATAAAACAGCTCTACAGGGGGACTGCCCGGCGCACAGACCATATAGTCTTTTAAAATATCAAGGGTGGGTTTTTTGCTGCATTTTTCAAATTCTTCATCAATCTCTTCATTTTGAGCAACATCAATAGAAATAGCGGCATAGGAGGTGCCGAAGTCACCTAAATATGAAGATACGGATGATACAGTCCCAGTGACGGAAGAGATCACATAAGTACCATCATCGTCGTCAGAAGTAAGTTTCTGCCCGGTCTTAACCTTATCACCTTCTTTAATAGGTAAGGCTTCGGCTTTTTCTCCCAGGGAAGTGGTTAGCAGGAGAGTAACTTTCCTGGGGGTTGAAATTTTTTCAAGCTCAGGCAGCGTTTCAGCTATGGATTCATATTTAAGACAAGGCTTAGCAAAGCCGAAAAACGATCTTTTTATCATAGTTTGACCCTTATTATTTTTGCGTATTTAAAATTGATGGCGTGGTAAAAAGTCCCATCTACTGCATTGTAGCGGTTTTTCAGGCACTCGGCATACTACCTGTATTGCCTCGTCCCTGAAAAACCACTACGCCCTGTATATAGAACTTTTTACTTAGCCATCGGCGTTACTTTTTTCGAGTGCATCAAAAATATGAGGTTACATAACATGGCACGAAGAGCATTTTTCAGGGCCGGCTTCATTCTCCTTGTGGCAGCCGATGCACTGTGAATGGAAAGCATCTACTCTTTTAATAACTTCCGAATCTTCGATTTCGTCCACCTCATGACACTCCGCACATGCAGGGGGGAGAGCCTCGGTTTTTTCTAAAAAATTATGACAGTCACCGCATGCCCGGATGGCAGCTTCATCTTCTCCAGGATGGTGATGACATTCTCCACAGGAAATAGCATATCCCGCATCTTCTGTGTGAATTTTATGATCGAATAATACTTTTCCTGCCACACCCTTAAACATTAACCTTATCGGGAGTTCCGGTGCTTTGGCGGAAAAGGCTGCAAAGGCATAGCTTAAAACACCCACAATAAATAAAATAATCGCCAGGCTATAAGCTATCTGCAGTTCTTTCTTTGAAGTCATGCTGTATCGATTCCTTTCAAGGTTTAATAATTGGAAAAGCTAGGAAAGCAGTTTTTTTGCGTATCACAATCCTAAAAACCGTTCAAGGTTTTTTTGCTGTAAAAAAAATAAAGGTAATAAGAAAAAAGGGGCGGGGTTAGTCGTTGAGCCAAAATAAGATAATGATTATAATTTTATTTTATCCTTTCAGTCATTTTTGAGGTCAGGTAAAAAATTTTGATATTTTCTCACTGCTGTATAATTAAAATCCCGGAAAACTTATGACTAACTGTATTATTAAGATGAGACCTTTGCGAAACGGCACTTTTCGAAGTCTACGCTTATCTGCCCGATTCCAGCCTACGCCGCGGCTACGGCAGGCAGGTCTGCGTCTGGCTCAAATTTTGGCACTTTAGTGAAGCTTTAGCGCTGTCCTCGATCCGCCTCAGGCGGACCTGTGGTTGATCCGCCTGAGGCGGATCGCCTTCCTTGAACTCGAATAAAAATTACCATTTTTCAAAGGTCTCAAGATGTATATTGTTTCGTATGGTTTAACCACTCAACAATTCAACTGTTCTTATCAAATTTTTCTACAAATTCATTATATTTGTACTGAAGGGTTCGAAGCATATCCGCCAGTCCATCGAGGGAGTTTGCATTTGCGAGGTCATCGATTTCCTTGGCCAGTCCGTACAGTTCATCAAGGTACAGATTGCCTGATGCGCCTTTTATGGAATGAGCCTTTTTATGGATAAGTTCCGCATCGCCAGCTTCAATAGCTACTTTTAGACTTTCAAGGTCAGCGGATGTGGTTTGCATATAGAGTTCAAAGAGTTCTTTAATGTCCTCTATATCGAGTCCCAGCTTTTCTGCTATTTTCTCAAATTCCATTATCTTTTTCCTTTATGTATCTTCCCTGCATACACCACATTTGTTGCATGATTCCATAGGGCAGGGTGGAGACGTTTTACCCTGAATACCTTTTTTATACTCTTTTTTGAGAAAAGACTTGCTTATTCCATGATCAATAAAGTCCCATGGAAACAGTTCTCCTAAGGTGCGCTCCCTGAGCGCGTAAAAATCAGGGTTTACAGGTGATGCTTTGAGCGTTTGTGCCCAGTTTCCATGTGTTTTATGGGCTAAAGATAAAATTTGAGCTACTTTTCGGTCTCCGCGGGAAAGCAAGGCTTGAATATATGCCCAACGAGGCACATCCGCATTAACACGAATATTTGCTATTCTTTTTAAACCTGTCTTTATCTTTTTTATCTTTATTTTCAGTGTACTGACATCATCCATTCCGCACCACTGAAAGGGAGTAAACGGCTTTGGAACAAAAGAGTTAAGGCTCACCGTTATTTCTCCGATCCGCTTTTTTAGCCGGCTCGACTTTAGAAAGGTGTGTTTTATCTTTTTGCACAGCACTGTAATCTCTTCAACATCATCCATGGTTTCAGTCGGGAGTCCGATCATGAAATAGAGTTTTAAGTTTAAAATTCCACTTTCCACAAAGGTTTCGGTTGCTGAAAGAACATCTTCCTCGGTAATCCCCTTGTTGATAACCTTGCGTAACCTATTAGATCCTGCATCCGGTGCAATGGTGGCTGTTTTTACTTTACTTTTGCTGAGAACCGAAACAAGTTCAGGCGTCATTGTATCGGCTCTTAATGAACTAAATGAAATTTTTATATCCTTTTTAAGGCTTTTTTCGCACAGTTTTTCTATTCCGGGAAGATCCGATACGGCTGCTCCAACAAGGCCGATTTTATCAGTAATTTTCATTCCCCGGTTCATACATTTTTGCAGCAGATCAATCGGTCTAAACCGCGGGGGTCTGTAAATAAATCCTGCGCCACAGAAGCGACATCCGTGGGGGCAGCCCCTGCCGACTTCTATTAGAAAAGTACTGTCAAATGTCGTGTTTGGGGTTATAATGGAGCTGCAAGTCGGTTCAAGGGAAAGGTCTTTTAGAAAAGTCCTGCTGATTTTATCGGGAACATCGCATACAGGTTTAAAGGAAGCTATTGTTCCATCTCTATTGTAGGTTGGAGTAAAAAATTCAGGTACATATGTGCCGGGAACGTTTCTGGCAAGGGTTTGAAGAGATGTTTTTCTATCTATCTCCGGTTCAAAGAAGTCGAAAAAGCGATAGAGCATTGCTTCCGCTTCACCGATTAAAAAGAGGTCAATATAAGGTGCAACAGGTTCGGGGTTTAAAAAGCAGGTGACTCCCCCTGCAATGACAAGGGGGTGGGGGGGTCCTCTGTCGCTTGACTTCAGGGGGAGCCCTGCCTTTTCAAGGAGGGTCAGAATATTGGGATAATCATTTTCAAAGGAAACGGAAAAAGCTATTATATCAAATTCAGAAACCGGCCTGCCGGATTCTATGGTTGTGACCCTGCCGGTTGTTTCATAACCATTTTCCGGCAGGAAAAATCTTTCGCACACAACGTGCTCAATTTTGTTGAACTGTCTATATACTGATTGGAAGCCGAGATTGGACATCCCAACATGATAACTGTTCGGATAGGCCAGCGCCACCTTGATTCGTCCGGAACCTGTCTTTCGTATTATGCCGATCTCGGAATCAGCAAGTTTTTTGTATGATTTATAGGTTTTCTTTGCCATTGGTGATATTGATTTATTGAGTATCTAGTGTCTGAACGAAAAGTCATGTTCAGACAAAATCCGAATATCGCCCATTTTATAAAATTGGTCGAAACAAATTCGAATATCAAATGACAAAATGTTCGAAACTAAATCGATTTAAACACGATGTTTTTATCATTGAGACATTCATATTTTGGTCATTGTTTCGGCCAATCTTATGAAAGGGGCGTGCTTCGGATTTCGAATTTTCGACTGAAAACAAGGGTTTTCAGTCAAGTACTATCTATCGATTTACAGGTACATCATTTCCGAATATGAATCAATCATCAATCACCAAGCGTCAACCCCTAGTCCGCCTTCCTTCTTAAAAACGTAGGAACGTCAAGATCGTTGTTGTCAATAATAATTCCCTTGTAGCCCCTGTATGTAGCTCCGGCAGATTCACCAACCGCTTCTTTCTGCCGGATAAAGGTGGGCACATCGTAGTCCTGCCCACTTTTTAAATCAGCCGGCGTTATATCCCTGACCTTGCCTCTGAGTGCGAGTTGGCCGTGCTTTTCCGATATCTCAGATTCATGACCTGAATCGATTCCGGTTGCAATAACGGTCACCCTCATCTCGTCGCCCAGGCTGTCTTCAATCACTGCTCCCCAGATAATATCTGCATCTTCACCGACTTCATTATATATTAGGTCTGAAGCTTCGGTCATCTCATCCATTGTCAATTCACTTGTGCTCGTTATGTTCATCAAAACACCCTTGGCACCGGAAATGGAGATTTCCTCAAGCAGTGGATGGGATATGGCCGCCTCTGCTGCTGTTATTGCACGGTTTTCACCGCTTGCGATTCCGATGCCCATGATGGCCGAACCAGCCTTGGACATGGTTGTCTTTACATCGGCAAAATCGAGATTGACCAGACCCGGCATCATGATAAGATCAGTAATTCCCTTGACACTATGGAGCAAAATCTCATCTGCTTTTCTGAACATTTCAAGCATGGTTGCATTTTTAGATGCCACGCCCCTCAGCCTGTCATTGGGGATTGTGATTGCGGTATCAACAACCTGTTTTAATGCCTTTACTCCTCCTTCTGCCTGGAGCATCCGTTTTTTACCTTCAAAAGAAAACGGTTTTGTTACTACTGCAACTGTGAGCGCACCTAAATCTTTACAGATCTCGGCAATAACAGGCACAGCGCCGGTGCCGGTGCCACCGCCGAATCCTGCAGTGATAAATACCATGTGGCTGCCTTCAAGAGCGTTTCTGATTGCAGCCTCACTTTCAAGGGCCGCTTCCCTGCCGACTTCAGGGTTGGCGCCTGCCCCCAGCCCTTGAGTAATCTTTTCGCCAAGCTGGATTTTAACAGGTGCATTGGAAACTTCAAGGGCCTGAGCATCTGTATTTGCTGTTATAAATTTTACACCCTGGAGCTTGGATAAGATCATGTTGTTGATCGCATTACCCCCGGCCCCGCCGACTCCGATTACCTTGATTTTTGCTGATTTTTCATTGTCTACATAGGTAAACATTTTCCCCACCTCCTGTCTTTTATAGTTAAAGCTTATAAAATGCCTAAAGATAACAAGACTGCCTCCTTAAACCACATCCTTAAACCATTTTTTCATCCGGCTCATGACACGATTGAAAATGTTTTTATCGCGGATTCTGAATTTTTGTAAGTCCTTATTCCTTGCACCATAAAGAACAAGTCCAACACCGGTAGCATACATGGGATTATTGACTACATCGACAAGACCACTAATACCCCTTGGCTTGCCCAGGCGTATTGGAAGATCAAAAATCGATTCTGCTACTTCCACTACACCGTCAAGTAGTGCTGTTCCCCCGGTAATAACCATTCCCGAGGGCATTAAGTTTTCCATCCCTGCTCTGTAAATCTCCCTTTGTATCAACGTAAAAATTTCTTCCATACGGGGCTCTAAGATTTCACCGAGAACCTGTCTCGGGAGTTTTCTCGGCTCACGCCCACCCATGCCGGGCACTTCAATAGTCTCGTCGCTGCTTATATCGGCGGAAACACAGGTTCCGTATTTTAATTTAGTTTTTTCCGCATCAGCAAGGGTGGAGCGTACTCCTATGGCAATATCATTTGTAAGGTTGTTCCCGCCGAGGCCAAGTACAAAAGTATGCTTGATATTTTTATTTGAAAAGATCGCAAGATCGGTAGTTCCGCCGCCGAGGTCTAAAAGTGCGGTGCCGAGTTCCTTTTCTTCATCAGTCAGCACGGCTTCTCCTGAAGCCAGCGATTCCAGAACAATATCATAAACATCAAGGCCGGACCGGTTTGCACATTTTACAATGTTATGGGCCGAAGTAACAGCACCTGTTACGATATGAATTTTTGCCTCAAGCCTCACCCCGGCCATCCCGACAGGGTTCTGAATGCCCGACTCGTCATCCACCATGAATTCCTGGGGAAGAACATGTATAACTTCACGATCCATGGGGATAGCCACAGCCCGTGCGGCATCGATTACGCGTTCCACATCATGTTCGGTTATCTCCGATCCTTTAACGGCGACAATTCCACGGCTGTTAAAACCGGTTATATGGCCTCCGGCAATGCCGGCATAAACAGATGAAATTTCACAACCTGACATGAGTTCTGCTTCTTCAACAGCCTTTTTTATAGATTCCACTGTCGATTCTATGTTTACCACGACTCCTTTGCGAAGCCCGATGGAAGGGTGTGTTCCTATGCCTATGATATTTATTTCATTTGCGGAAGCCTCGCCGACTACGGCACAAATTTTGGTTGTACCTATATCAAGGCCAACTATAATATTTTCCTGTCCCTGCATCTTAAACCTCCTTATGTTCTTAAGACTTTAAGGGCTTAGCGAGCAAGTTATTCGCTCCTTACCGGATTTACAATAATGCGATTAAAGTTATTTAAGTCAATTGAGATATAATCTTTAAAGTCTTTTATTTTCTTTATATAAAGGAGTACTTTTTTAAGCAGATTATACTTGTCCTGGTAATTATCATATCCAAGCCTTATTGCTTTCACTTTATTAAACGCATAAACTGTCAGCCCTATTTCCCTGTCCACCTGGATTTGTCTTATTTCCCTGTTGGGAAGGATACTTTCAGCACTTTTCCCAAGATGTAAAACATCCATTACTGCGGCAAAAATGGTATTGCACAATTGACTGTCGATCCTCGCAATTTTCCTGTTCCAGTTATTTGAACCAGATGGGACGGGGATAAAAATATCCGAATATTCAAGTCCGGTAATAACCGGAAGGCCTTCAGGGTCTGCTGCGCGCCATTCTTTAAATATTTCGCCATTATCATTTATAAGAAAACGGCGACCCATGTCGATAATTGCAAGAGGTTTTTGTTCCTTTACCTTTATATTTATGCCTGATGGAAGTTCTCTGCTGATTTCGGCTTCGGCAATCCATGGATGTTCCAGCAGTCTCTTTCGTACCAGAGAAAAATTAACTGAAAAAATATTTATTCCCTTTTTAATGTGCGCCCGGCTGATTATCTCTTTATCAGAAAGCCTGTTATTTCCGGCAACTGTCAGGCTTTTTGTCTTAAAATAGTTGCATTGTGTGATAAGGTCATAGCTGAAAATGAACATAACGATCATCAAGCCCACAAAGATAACCCCTGCAACTGCTTTGAAAAGAAACCTTAATCTACCTGATGAGATACTTCTGAGCTTTTTCTCAGAGCGTTGCTTATAATGATTTTTTCGGCTTTGCTTACGACCCAACAATTTTTACCTCTGGTTCAAGTTCTATGTTAAAAGTTTTAAATACAGTTTCCTGGACAAATTCCATCAGTCCAAGTATGTCTGAAGCTGATGCATTTCCTGTGTTTATTATGAAATTTGCATGTTTTTCTGAAACTTGTGCCCCGCCGATCCTTTTTCCTTTTAATCCGGCCTTTTCAATAAGCCGACCTGCCGCCTTTCCCTGTACGGGATTTTTAAAAAAGCTTCCTGCGCTCGGAAGGCTGACCGGCTGCTTTTTTCTTCTCATGCTCAAAATCTCTTCGGCTTCTTCTTTTAGCGTTGTTGCATCAGAAGGAAAAAGACGAAAAGAGCCTTCAAGGATAATTGGCCGGCCTTTATAAATATTAATGTCTTTTCCAAAAGAAAGATTTCTGTAAGAAAAGTCTATTTCAATCTTTTTAATTCTTTTGGTTTGCCCGTCGGGCAGCATAATCTCAACGGCATCAAGGACATCTTCCATGGACCCGCGTGAAGTCCCTGCGTTCATCATAATACCGCCGCCCACAGTGCCGGGTATGCCGGCCGCAAAATTCATTCCTCCAAGGCTTTCCTTTATGGCAAATGAGCATAGTTCCCGCAACTTTGCACCTGCCATGGCCGCAACAATCACTTCTTTGTTTTTCGAGGCCTTTTTAGAAATTTTTTTAAGACACTTTGTCAAAACTATTACAATTCCTCGAATCCCTTTGTCTTTAACCAGAAGGTTTGTACCGTCTCCAATGATAAGGCAGTCAAGGACTTTCCTGTCAGCCCATCTGACAAGCTCTGTAAGATCATTTCTGCTTTCAGGCGCAATGAATGCGTCGGCAGGCCCGCCAACTTTTAAATGCGTATTCCTTGCCATGGGTTCGTCAAATTTGACGCTGTCTTTAAAACGGCTTGCCAGCCATTTTATTGAGTCGGGATCTAATGACATAATTATAAATGATCGCTTCGCTATAGGAGCACTCCGTTTAATGAGCGCTTCGCTTGAGGCAAAAAAAATCAAGGCCGAAGGCCGCTCCTTAAGTCCCGAAGGGGCGCTCATCGAGGCCCAAAGGGCCGGTCTTCAAGTCCCGCACAGCGGGACGCTCTTTAGTATGTTTTTAATATTTCTTCTCCAACTTTCCAGACATCTCCAGCGCCTAGTGTTAGCAGGATATCTCCTGGTTTTAATATCCCCTTTAAATGGGAGACCGCAGCCTTGAAACTTTTTTTACATATTACTTCCCTGTGACCATGTGCCATGATTTCTTCGCACATTAAATCGCTGTTTACTCCTTCAATTTTATTTTCTCCTGCCGGATAGATGGGAAGAACAACCAAAACATCCGACTGGTAAAACGAGCGTGTAAAATCATCAAAAAGGGCACTGGTTCTTGTGTAGCGATGGGGCTGAAATACAACAACTTTACGCTTGTCGGGCCAGCTTTCTTTTGCAGCCTGCAGCGTGACTTTAATTTCCGTGGGATGGTGGCCATAATCGTCAACTACGGTAATCCCTTTTTTTTCTCCCTTGATTTCAAGTCTGCGTTGAACCCCTTCTATAGTCTCAAGGGCCTTTTTAATAACTTCAAAGGGGATATCAAGCTCAATTCCAACAGCGATGCTTGCCATGGCGTTATAAACATTGTGAATACCAGGAAGGTTCAAGGCAATGGCACCCAAGGTTTCTCCATGGTGTTTTAGTATAAATTTGCTTGTGAGACCTTCAAATTCTACATTTTTAGCCTGGAAATCTGCCTGGGTGCTCATACCGTATGTAGTATAGCGTTTCTTTATTTTTGGAATAAGTTCCTGTACCGGCTCATTATCCAGGCAAAGGACTGCAAGACCGTAAAATGGAATCCTGTCGATAAAGCTTAAAAAAGAATTTTTAATGTCATCCAGATCCTGGTAGAAATCGAGATGTTCCCTGTCTATATTCGTCACCACCGCTATGGTTGGAGACATTTTAAGAAACGAACCGTCACTTTCATCTGCTTCAGCTACTATAAAATCTCCCTGCCCGAGCAGTGCATTAGAATCTATACTTTTAAGTTTTCCTCCGATGACAACGGTGGGATCCAGACCACCTTTGCCCAGGACAGATGCTATGATCGAAGTCGTCGAAGTTTTTCCATGAGCGCCTGCAACCGCCACGCTGTATTTCAGCCGCATAAGTTCTGCGAGCATTTCAGCTCTAGGTATTACCGGAATCGACGTTTGTTTAGCGGTGATAACCTCAGGGTTTTTAGTATCGATTGCAGAAGATACAACAACGACATCCGCTCCGTGGATATGGTTCTTCCGGTGGCCTTCAAATATGATTCCCCCTAGACTTTTCAGTCGCTCGGTAATGTCCGATGATTTTGCATCGGATCCTGAAACCTTGTAGCCGAGGTTGAGGAGAAGTTCGGCAATTCCGCTCATTCCGATACCGCCGATTCCGACAAAGTGTATGTGATATTTTTTAAGATACATGATTAGTGTTTATCTACATTACATCCAAAAACTTCGAGTTGAGGAAAATAGTATTCCATTAGTATAATTTTAAGCGTTCACGGAACGTTGAAATTAGAAAATAGAAATTTGGCCTACATACTTTCAACCCATAAACTCGTTTCATCTTCCCCGAATTTCTACTTTCCAATTTCAAGTTTCAAGCCGTGAACGGCTGCCTTTACTTTAACCAGCATCCGGTTTCAAGCATCAAGCAACCTGTAACAATCCTCCACAATGACCTGTGCAGCATCAGGTCTGCCGAGATTTTTTGACATGGTTGACATCAATTCAAGGTCGCTTGGGTTTGACATATAGTATTCGATTCTTTCTGCAAGAACACGACCGTTGAGATTTTTTTCAAGAATCATTTCAGCCGCACCGGTATCCGCAAATGTGCGGGCATTTAGAACCTGGTGATTGTCTGTGGCAAAAGGAAACGGTATGAAAATCACTCCCTTTCCGATAACAGCAAGTTCAGCCACGGTAGTTGCACCGGCCCTGCATATAACAAGATCAGCATTTAGGTATTGATTTGCCATATCATCAAAAAAAGATTTAACATTGCAGGAGATTCCTTGGTTTTTGTATGCTTTATTCACGGATATTTCATCCTGCTTTCCGGTCTGGTGTATGAAATAAAATCTGTCTTTTTCTTTGATGAATTCCATAGCATCGACAACCGCTTGGTTAATACTGTGAGCGCCCTGGCTTCCACCAACGATCAGCACCGTAAAGGGTCGATCTTGCACGGATTCGATTGAATTGCTTTCTTTTTGATTCCGTGAACTCTGGAGGATAGCTTTTCGTACAGGGTTTCCGGTATAAATGACCTTTTTACTATCAAAGTTCGCTTTTGTTTTTTCAAATGAAACATAAATCCGGTCGGCAAGAAGGGACAATATTCGATTTGTAATTCCTGGAAGAATATTTTGTTCATGGAGAACGATTTTTTTTCTCATAAACCATGCTCCCATTGCCACCGGTCCTGCAGAGTAGCTGCCGACTCCCATTACCAGATCCGGTTTGAATTTTTTAATAACTTTAATCGATTCAAATATCCCCTTAGGGATTTTCCACATGGACCTTATTTGTCGAAAAAGTCCCCGTCCCTTGATGCCCTCGACAGCTATTTTTTCCAGCTTGAAGCCCGCCTTTTTTAAAACAGACAATTCCAGAGGGTTGCCTGTGGATACAAAGATGACTTTGTTTTCGTGATTTTTTTCCATAAACTTCTGGGCCATGGCAATCGCTGGAAAAAGATGACCCCCTGTGCCTCCGCCCGCTATTGCAATGCGGACAGGGCGATTGCTTTCTCCTTTATGCCGTCGCTTTGCTCCAGGTTCCAGGTTCATGGGTTCACGGTTCACTGTTAATATTTACCGAACTGTTTTCCATTCAACATTCGATGTCCATTTTTTTGCTGCCTCTGTGGCGTCGCTTTGCTCCAGGTTCCAGGTTCACGGTTAGTTGCTTTGTGCTCTACATTTCTCTTCAACCTTGAACCCTTAAACTTTGAACCTGGGTAATTACAATTACCACTAATCTTTTTTAGTTGCTCCTATGTTCATCAGTATCCCTATGGATGCCATGTTAACAAGAAGAGATGTGCCGCCGTAGCTTAAAAAAGGTAGTGTAAGCCCCTTGGTCGGTAGAAGTCCTAAGGTTACTCCCATGTTCACACAAACCTGAAGAATTATTGCTGTTGTGAGTCCGAAAGCAACAAAGGCCCCGAATGTGTCCTCTGCATTTCTGGAAATGCTTATTCCCCGCCACAAAATCAGCGCATATAAACCCAAAATAAGTAAAACACCTAAAAGCCCTAGTTCTTCGCCTATAACAGAAAAGATAAAATCGGTATGAGGTTCGGGAAGATAAAACAGTTTCTGATAACCTTTTCCCACTCCTGCTCCCCATATTCCGCCGCTCCCGAAAGCCATGAGAGAATGAATAATCTGATATCCTTCATCCGCCGGATACTGCCATGGATCTAAAAAACTCAAGATACGTTTGAGCCGGTACTGGGCATTGACCATAAAAAAATATGCGATCGGCAGAATAAAAGCCAGTGATGATAGAAGATGTGAAGTTCGCACACCGCCGACAAACAACATAAGCCATGTTATGGTTCCGAGGATAACTACGCTGCCAAAATCAGGTTGCATCATGATAAGAGCGGTGAATATGCCAAGCACCAGAACATGGGGCAGAAAACCGACAGAGAAGTTTTTAATGTGCTCTCCTTTTTTGTCCATGGAATAAGCAAGGTAGATAATAAATGCAAACCGTGCAAATTCAGAGGGCTGAAACGTAAAGGTTCCTAAACGAAGCCAGCGTGCAGATCCACCTGCTGAATATCCGAGACCGAATATCTGAATTAAAGCAAGGAAAATAATAGATAGAACCAAAAAAGGGTATGTCAAAGAACGAAAATATTTATACGGAAAATGTCTGCCGAGAACCAGGGCGATTATTCCGGCCAGTGCGAATAGCGCTTGCTTTTTTAAAAAAAAGTAGTCAGTTGAAAATTTTTTAAGTGCAAGGGCGCTGCTTGCGCTGTAAACCATTACAAGACCGATGCCGACCAGAAAAAGGACTGGAAACAACAGTTTGACATCATATGCTGCACTCTGCAGGGTTTGTTTGTTATCGGTCATGAGCTTTTTTGTAAGTTTATTTCCTTTTTGCCTTTTTCCAGCAGTTTTACAGCCTCGCAAAAGATTTCACCACGATGGGCATAACTGCTGAACATATCAAAACTTGAACAGGCAGGAGATAATAATACAACATCTCCCGGCTTTGCCGCACCATGAGCTTTAAATACCGCATTTTCCATGGTAGAGGCCGTATTTACGTGTACAACATGACCTAAAGAAGATATTATATCTTTCTTTGCTTCTCCAATAGCTATGATTTCTTTTGTGTTATGTTGAATTAAATCGCTTAAAGCATGAAAACTTGCACCCTTGTTGCGGCCCCCCATTATCAAAATTACTCGGTTGCTGAAAAATTCAAGTGCTCTTGCCACAGAATCGATATTTGTAGCCTTAGAGTCATTGAAATACTTCACTCCATTAACACTATCAACATATTCAAGCCTATGGGACAGCCCCTTGAAATTATCTATGGCTGTTTGAATCCCTTCAAGGGTCGCTCCTGCTGCCAGTGCTGTAAGGCACGCAGCAGAAGCATTTTCAATATTGTGCTTTCCGGTAATACTTGCAGAGGAAATATCGATAATCTCCGGATTATGGATTGCAGGTATGTTTTTGGAAAACAATATTATGCTTTTGCCGTTTATTGTCGCCCCTTCTTCATTTTCTTTCCTGGCAGTAAAAAAGAGTTTTTTGCTTTTAATATTTTTACTCAGTTTGCGAATAAGAGGGTCAGAACCGTTTAAGACAGCCGTATCGCCGGTGTTCTGGTTTTCAAAGATACGTGCTTTGGAATCTGCATATGCTTTAAAATCAGGATAACGGTCAAGATGGTCTTCGGTAATATTAAGTAAAACAGCTACTTTCGGTTTGAAACTTTCTATTGTGTCAAGCTGAAAACTGCTTACTTCCGCAACAACCATTTCAGCATTTTCCTTTCTGTCAGCATAACCTATCAAAGGATTGCCTATATTTCCGCCCACGAAAACCTTCAGGCCGGAATTTTTAAGCATTTCTCCCAAAAGTGTTGTAGTTGTCGTTTTACCATTGGTTCCGGTTATGGCGATAACCGGCCGGCGAATGAATTTTGATGCAAGCTCAACTTCGCCAAGCACGGTAATTCCTTTGTCTTTAGCCTTTTTTATCTGTGGAATAGTGTGAGGAACTCCGGGACTGAGCACGATAAGATCCGCATTTTCAAAAGTATTAATTTGGTGATTGCCCAGTTCCATTTTTATGCCTAATTTACGCACAGTTTCCACACTATCGCCAAGTTCATCTTCTTTTGCCATATCAGTCACAGTAACCATCGCACCCTGGTTTTTTAAAAAGCGGGCAGTTGAAACCCCTGTCATTCCAAGGCCTACGACGAGAACTTTTTTGTTTGATAAATCCATAATACGAAATACGGGTTACGGGTTGCGAATCTACAGATTTAACCTGTAACCCGAACCCGTGACTCTGTTATCTTAGTTTAAGTGTACTCATTGATATAAGTGCAAGCGCAATTGCAATTATCCAAAACCGAACAATAACCTTTGGTTCGGGCCACCCTTTTAATTCAAAGTGGTGATGTAAAGGCGCCATTTTAAAAATTCTTCGACCATTTGTCATTTTAAAAAAGCCTACCTGAAAGATTACGGAAAGGGCTTCCACAACAAAAAGTCCGCCTACCAGCACAAAGAGTATTTCCTGTTTTGTAATAACAGCTACAGTTCCCAAGGCGCCGCCTAAGGGGAGAGAACCAACATCTCCCATGAATATTTGCGCGGGATATGTATTGAACCATAAAAATCCCATACCTGCTCCGGCCAGAGCGCCACAGAAGATGGCGGCTTCTCCGCAACCGGCAATGTAATTGATTTGAAGATAATCGGCGATTTTTATATGCCCGGCAGTATAGGCAAAGAACATATAGGTCACTGACGCTATGACTACAGGCCCTATGGCGAGACCGTCAAGTCCGTCTGTAAGATTAACAGCGTTTGATGTGCCTACAATAACCAGTGCAGCGAATAGTATGTATCCCCATCCGAGATCAGGAGTAATATTTTTGAAAAACGGAACCGTTACCTCGGTGTTAAAGTCAGACTGTGAACAGACAAGAAAACCGGCAATAAGTGCTATGATAGACTGCAGCAGGAATTTATTTCTTGCACTCAACCCTTTGTTACGCTTTTTAACCTGCATTAGGTAATCATCAAAAAAGCCGATAGCGCCGTAGGCCATTGTTACAAGCAGTATTATCCATATGTAAAAATTGGTTAAGTTGGCCCAAAGGAGCGTCGATATCGCGATTGAAGAAATGATGAGCGTTCCGCCCATGGTTGGTGTCCCGGCCTTTTTGTGGTGGTTTTCAGGGCCGTCACTTCTAATATATTGTCCCACTTGCATTTCTGATAATTTCCTGATGACCCAGGGGCCCAGGAGAAAGCAAATCAAAAAAGCAGTCAGGCTGGCATAAATGGTCCGGAAGGTTATATACCGAAATACATTAAATGCCGATATTGTTGTATGCAGTGGATATAATAGGTGATAAAGCATAATTTAAAACTTAAAACGTTTCGTAAAAGATATTTTTTTGACTTTTTATGAAACCATCAATCCTTTTACAATCTCTTCCATGCCCATTGCTCTTGAACCCTTAACCAGAACCCAGTCGCTAGTCTTAAGGTATCCGGGCAGATCATCTAAAATTTCTTTCTTGCTTCCGATAAATATGTTTTTAGATTCCATACCGCCGTGGATGGCACCGTCTGTAACTGATTGTGCAAACTCGCCTGTTGTGTAAAGTCTGGAAATATCGGAGCTTGCAGCCAGGGCGCCAACAGTTTCGTGCATAGATTTTGCGTGCTTTCCAAGTTCAAACATGTCGCCGATAACGAAAATACCTCTTTTATTTTTCTTTAATGTTTTTAGTGTCGATAACGCGGCCCTCATGGAGTCCGGATTGGCATTATAAGTATCATCGATAAGGTTGATTCCCCTGCTTGTATGAAGAATATTCATCCTTCCGCCCACCGGTTTAAAATCTTCAAGACCGGCTTTAATCTCCTGTGCGGATAAGCCAATTTTGTATCCCACGGCTGCTGCTGCAAGCGCATTTGAAACCATAAAAATGCCGGGAGTCTTAAGATTGATGGAGATTGTTTCGCCAGGTAAGGCCAGGGCAAAAGAGATGCCCTTGTCTGTTTCTCTAACTTTTTGTGCCTGGATTGCTGCATCTTCAGAAATTCCGAAAAGGAGTATATCAGCGGACGTTTTTCCTGCCAGATGTAAAACCCTGTGATCATCTGCGTTGAGGACAGCAGTTCCGCCGGGTTTAATTTTTTCAAGCAGTTCTCCTTTCGCATGCATAACGCCTTCGATTGAACCCACTCCTTCAAGGTGTGCGGGACCTATATTGGTAATTACGCCAATGTCCGGCAAACACATTTCAGCGAGAGATGCTATTTCGCCGGGGGCATTCATGCCAAGCTCGACCACGGCCCACTTATGGCCGTGGTCAAGCCTAAGGAGGGTGAGAGGCAGCCCGATTTCGTTGTTAAAATTTTCGGCAGATGACAGCATACTAAAACGTCGGGCTGCCACGGAAGCCGTCATCTCCCTTGTGGTGGTTTTTCCGTTTGACCCGGTTATGGCCACAACGGAAACTTTTAGCCTTTTTCGATGGAAAGAGGCAAGGCTACCAAGGGCTTTTGTTGTATTGTCTGCAGCTATGCAAACAATTCCTTTACTTTCCCACTTTGTTTGCAGAAGTTTTCCTGCTTTGTCTTTGTCTATAATAAGTCCAAATATTCCCTGCCGAATCACATTAGCGGCAAAACTGTGTCCGTCATGAACTTCTCCTTTTATGGCGAGGTACAGCTCCCCCGGAGAGATTATCCGCGAGTCGATACATATGTTTGAAAAACTGCGATTTAAATCTCCGAATAAAAGCTCTCCTCCGGTTGCTTCAAGAATATCAGAAGTTGTCCATAGTATTCGATTATTGATTTTGGATTTCGGATTTCCTGCATTGTGCTGTTTTGTACTTTGTCCTTTGAGCTTTGAGCTTTGAGCTTCAGTCAAAAGAGCATGTTTTGCCTCTTTTCTGTCATCAAAGGGAATAGTTTTTTTACCTATTATTTGATATGTTTCATGACCCTTTCCTGCGATAAGCACCGTATCCCCCAACCTGGAAGCAGTAATACCCATCTGTATGGCTTTTTTGCGGTCAGGCTGAACAATATATCCCTTTTCCTTAAAGCTTGTTTTAAGGTTAGACATGCTATACTCGTTGGTGCACGTTCTTTTTGTTCCTTTAAGAATCTGGTCGATGATCTGATTAGGATCTTCTGTTCGCGGATTATCCGATGTTATTATTGAAAGGTCACAAAGTCTTCCTGCTATTTCACCCATGAGCGGGCGTTTTTCCCTGTCCCTGTCTCCTCCGCAGCCGAACACGCAGATAATTTTTTTATCCGTAACTGTTTTTAAGGAGTTAAGGACATTACTGAGGGCATCGGGAGTGTGTGCGTAATCTACATATACAAACCGGCCGTTATTACCGGCAATACGTTCAAGACGTCCTGGTATAAAGGAGATATTTTCTATGCCTGCTTTGATGTCCCATGTAGAAAGTCCGAGTGCGATGCCGACGCCGGTGGCACAGAGAATATTTTCTATATTATGCTCTCCCACCAGCGGCGATTTGAAATCGAATCTTCCATCCGGAGTTGTAATTTTTCCTGTAATACCACTTAAGTCATGTTTATTAATTTCAGGCCATATAAGGTTATCTGTTGTATAGCCGGTGGAAATACTGCTAACAGAGAGCATTTTGAAAAGTTCTTTTCCTCTCTTATCATTGCGGTTTACTACAGCTATGGCTCTGTCTTTTTTAGATCCTGAAGGTAAAATTTCAGTAAACAGCCTTTTCTTACAGGACCAGTAGGAGTCCATGTCGCCATGATAATCAAGATGATCCTGAGTCAGATTTGTGAATACACCGATATCTATGAGGCAGTTTTCAACCCGGCAAAGATCGATTGCATGTGAGGATACCTCCATAACAACATGGGTTACTCCCCCTTTTAGCATTTCAGCCAGGATTTGCTGCAAATCCAGAGATTCCGGCGTTGTTACAGGACTTTCAAAGATATTTTCAAGATAGCGGTAATTTATCGTTCCGATTACTCCTGCTTTTAATCCAGCAGTCAAAAGTATGCTTTCAATGAGATATGCCGTAGTTGTCTTTCCGTTTGTGCCGGTTAATCCTATTATATTCAGCTTTTGCGATGGGTTTCCGAAAAAGATTGCGGACATCTTTGCAAGAGCTTTCCTGGAGTTTTCCACTTCAATTATTATTATATCACTTTTAATCCGAAGGTCGTTTTGGCTGTTTAAGTGAACAGGGCTAAAAGGTTTTTGTGTTACAACCGCAAGCACACCTCGCCTGAGTGCATGATCGATAAAATTATGGCCATCTGCTGTAAGGCCCGGTATGGCCACAAACAATCCGCCTGGCTGAACGTCTTGAGCCCTG
Organism: Deltaproteobacteria bacterium; assembly: GCA_030638575.1. Classification (GTDB taxonomy): domain Bacteria; phylum Desulfobacterota; class Desulfobacteria; order Desulfobacterales; family JAUWMJ01; genus JAUWMJ01. The sequence continues at coordinate 21,560 of DAOWEJ010000003.1, forward strand.
TAATGAAGCGAATTGATATCAGGATCCGGGCAGGTATCCCAATCGAAGCCATCCTTTTTTGCATTCTCCGGGTCTATCCGGAAGAGACTTTTTACTGTGACTGTTTCGAGTAATTTTGAAAGTTTCACCCTCTTGCCTCGTTTTTTTGTGAGAGGGTTAATCTGTGCGCCGGAATTGTTGGGGATATGTTCATATGGTTGAGCGTCTCATGAGCAATCTTTCTAAAAGTCGGCGCAGCAACAATTCCGCCATAATACTTTTCCGAAGGTTCGTCTATTACTACAAGAATAGCAATTTCAGGATGTTCCGCAGGTGTAAAGCCTACAAAGGAGGCTATATATTTTTCTTTGGCATAAGTTCCGTCTTCACCGATTTTCTGGGCGGTTCCTGTTTTGCCACAGACCGAATACCCCTCAAGTGCGGCGCGGGTTCCGGTGCCTTCTCCGGTAATTACAGTCTTCATCATTTTAACCACAAACCTGGCTGTATCGGCCGAAACAACTCTTCTGACCTTTCGTGGCTGGAAGCGATGTGTGTAGCGTCCGTCCTGGTCTGTTATAGCCTTTACCAGATAGGGCTTCATGAGCACCCCATCATTTGCAATCGCTGAAACCGCTGCAATGAGTTGAATGGCAGATACTGATATGCCGTGACCAAAGGAAATTGCGCTTGTATCTAATTTTGTCCATTTCTTATAATATGCAAGGCCGCCGATAGTTTCTCCCGGGCAGTCAATTCCGGTTTTCACTCCGAAGCCGAAATCACGCAGTGTATTATAAAGATGTTGGGGTCCTATCTTCTCACTGACTTTTACAGCACCGATATTACTTGAATATTTGATAATCTGCTGCAAGGATAGCCATCCGTGTGACTTGCTGTCGGTGATAACCTTATTTCCGATTTTGTATGAACCGTTTTCACAAAAATAAATCGTATCAGGTGATGATCCGCCGGATTCTATTGCAGCAGCCGCACTGAAGATCTTCATGGTTGAGCCGGGTTCAAAGGGATCGGTAATCGCCCTGTTTCGCCACAAATTCCTATTGAAGTATCCAAAAGAATTCGGATTGAAAAAAGGAAAGTGGGCCATAGCGAGTATGGCCCCTGTCTTCGGCACCATAACGATTGCCATCCCTGACCTGGCTGCAAAGTCAGCCACGGTTTCTTTAAGAGCTTTTTCGGTTATATACTGAATGTTTTGGTCAATGGTTAGAATAATATTCTTTCCGCTATAGTCGGGAACCTTTTCCTTACCAGAAATAAACCCGTTACCCAAGGCATCCCTCAAAACAGTAAAATTACCGACGGCTCCTTTTAGATAAGTGTCGTAATTAAATTCGATTCCTTCCAGGCCGTTACCATCTATACCGGTAAATCCGAGTGCCTGGGCAGCAAGAATTTTGTTCGGATAAAAACGGTTGTATTCGGATATAAAGCCAACCCCTTCAAGCTTTAGATTTTTGACAGCCTCTGTTTCCTTAGGTGAAGCCTGACGCTTTATCCATACAAATGATTTTTTCAAAGCGAGCTTTTTCTTAAGCACCTTCCTGTCGATTTTTAACACTTGTGCAAGAGATGTTGCAGCTTTGCGAGCATCCTTTATACGCCCAGGATATGCAGCTATGGATGTTACACGTAGGCTTACAGCCATTTCCGCCATGTTCGTATCGTATATGGTTCCACGTTTTCCAGCCAGTTCAAATGAATTTTCATACTGGTCGGCAGCTTTTTTAGCCAGCCAGGGGCCGCAGAAAACCTGCAGATATACAGCCTTTGCGCCTATGGTTCCTAAAAAAACAAAGAAAATGAAACCAACAAGGATCAAACGTAATTTTATATGTCTTTTTTCACTTGAACTCATGGGATAATAATCATCTGTTTAGCAGTCGGCATAATCAGCCCGAGCTTGTCTTTTGCTATTCTTGTAATACGCTCCGGAGATTTCAGGCGCGCATGTTCAATTTCCAGGTTATTATGTCGCGTAACGCGTTTTTGATATATGTTTGCAGCTTTTGATATTTCATAACCGACCTGTACGCACTGCACCCTGCACCATGTATAAAAAAGAAGCAGTGAAATAAAAATAAACATTAAAATAATCCAGGTTCTGACATTTTTTATGTTGTGAATATCTTCTTTCATAATAAATTGTAAGCGTTCACGGAACGCTGAAATTAGAAAATAGAAATTGGAAATTTGGCCTTCATGTTATCGTATTATCTGATAGCCAACGGTGTTATGAACCTTTTTCAAAGGTCTCATATTTTCTCCGCCGCCCTCAGCTTCGTACTCCTGGCCATGGGGTTTTTTGCAATTTCTTCTTTAGTGGGACGCACCACCTTCTTAGTCAAAGAGCGAATAACACCTTTTTTATTACAAACACACTTCGGAAAATTCGGGGGACAAATGCATCCCTTTTCCAGAGCCTTTATTCTTTGTTTAACAATCCGGTCTTCAAGGGAATGAAACGATAATACGCAGAGACGTCCTCCAGGATTCAAAAAGTCGGCAATATTTTCCATAAAATAGTCGAGCCTTTCCAGTTCCCTGTTAACAGCAATTCTAAGCGCCATGAAGACTCTTGTAGCAGGATGAATTCTTTGACGCTTTGATGCAAACTTCGGGACAGCGTCAATTACAATTTTGGCCAACTGAGCGCTTGTTTTTATCTCCTTTTCTTTTCTTTTTTTTACTATTTTTCTTGCTATTTTTTTTGACCAGCGTTCTTCGCCGTAATCTGTAAAAATCTTTCTTAAGGTTTCTTCTCTCTTCCTGTTGATTATTTCTTCAGCAGTAATGCTCGATTCTATATTCATGCGCATGTCAAGGGGCTCATCCTTTTTAAAACTAAAGCCGCGACCGCTTGATTCGAGTTGATGTAGTGAGAGTCCGAGGTCAAGGAGAACGCCGTCTGCTGAGGAGATATTCAGGTGCGATAGAATTGTCTTAAGATTTATAAAATTATCATTAAAGAGGCGGACATTTAATTCATATGGTTTTAAAATCTTTTCTGCATTTTTTATTGCATCTATATCCTGGTCTATGGCGACAAGCAGACCATCCGGAACAATTTTTTTGCAGATATCCACAGCATGGCCACAACCGCCAAGGGTACAGTCAACATAAACTTTTCCGGGCCTGCAATTAAGGTAATAAGCAACTTCAACAGGCATTGCAGGAATATGATTATATTGCATGAAATCAAAGTCCCAGTCCTGCGATTTCACTTCTGACATGATCTTTTTTCATGTCTTTATCCATATCCATATTTTCCTTATCCCATTTTTCCCGGTTCCAGATTTCAAAATGGGTAAGTACGCCGACGAGAGCAATCTCCTTTTCAAGCTCTGCGTATTGTCTAAGCAGCGGCGGTATCAGGATACGTTCTTGTTTATCACAGACGCACTCAGAGGCTCCGCCGATAAAGACCCTTCTGAAACGCCTGATGGTGTCGCTTTTTTCAGCAAGTGATAAGATCTTTGATTCTACTTTATGCCATTCTTCAATGGGATAGGCCATCAGACATTTATCCAGCCTTGAAATCATGAGGTTGTTAGAATTTCCAACCTTTATCACATCACGGAATCGTGCAGGAATAATGATACGGCCTTTTGAGTCTATTGTGTGGGTGGAACTGCCTCTAAACATAAATCACCATGAGACCTTTGCAAAACGGCACTTCTTGCCCGATTTCTGCGTCAGGCTCAAGTTTCAATCCTCGAAATATTCTATATATTCCTGTGGTTGAAATTTTCCCCTTCCTTGAACTCGAACAAAAATTACCATTTTTCAAAGGTCTTACCATCTTAGAACTTTGAAAGATGTCTCCCTATATAGCCACTTTTATCCACCATGAATCATAAAAACTACATTTTTCAATAGATGTCAAGAAAAAAATACTATTTATATATATTTTTTATAATAATTCATAAATGTTAAGAGTGTCAAGTCTAATTAAATCATTGTGGAGTATTGTGGAGGGTAAAGTTTATTGAAATTATTCTTTGATAATAGTAATGATAGTTCCGTAAAAGAAGATATGCTTGGAGCCATTTATCTTTACAGGAACATTTTTTATTATTGAATGAACGGTATTAATTTAGCCTTTCACAAATGGTACAAAAGGAGCATTCAGGAAGCGAAGCGTCCCTTAAGCCCGCCAGGGCAGGATCAGCTTATTTGGTTTATCTTGGTTAGGCGCTTAGTTGTAAATGTGTTGTTTTTAGTGGCAAAAAAATAAAACCAATCATGAAAACACGAAATAGGGAAAGCGCGAAATTGTAATTTTATCTTTTTCGTGCTTTCGTGATAAAAAATCTTTTTCTTTTCCGGCTTGTCCTGGTTAGGAGGTAAACGTGAGTAAAATTAAAGTTGAACGAAATCCCGATGAAAAACGTTTGAAAGTTGAAGGCATTTACGACTGGCCCATCTGGACAAAAGAAGTCTCAGAATTCCCCTGGACATACGAAGCGGATGAGACATGCTATTTTCTGGAAGGTGATGTGGTTGTAACACCTTCCGGCGGAAACCCTGTTGAAATGAAAAAGGGAGATCTTGTAACTTTTCCCGAAGGCATGTCCTGTACCTGGAAAATTCGCAAGGATGTTAAAAAACATTATAAACTTTAGCCACTTTCAAAATGTTCAATTTTGTCCAAGATCAAGAAAGGCGAAAATTTTAACCGGAGGAATACATTGAGTATTTTGAGGATTAAAATTTGAGCCTGACGCAGAGGTTGGGTAAAAGGGGGCGTTTTGAAATTGGCTCACTGGGCTAAGATGTGCTTAAAGATATAAAAAAGATAGCAAAGAAGCATCTTGACGGTGCCCGCGGGAGTCATGACTGGGAGCATACTCTTCGAGTCTGCCGGTTATGTGAGCACATAGGCAGGGTTGAAAGCGCTGATATGGATGTGCTCCTCATTGCCGCCTGCCTGCATGATATCGGCAGGTCGAGCCAGGATGCTTCAAACGGAGCGGTTTGTCATGCACAAAAGGGTGCTCAGATGGCAGAGCCCGTTGTAGAGAAACTTCCCCTTTCAGATAAGCAAAAAGAGAATGTAATTCACTGTATAAGATCCCATCGATTCCGGGGCAACCACGGGCCGGAAACAAAAGAAGCAAAGGTCTTGTTCGATGCGGACAAGCTTGACGCGATCGGTGCTGTGGGTGTGGCACGGGCATTTCTCTTTGCCGGTGAAGTGGGTGCTATGCTGCATAATCCCGAGATGAATATTGAAGATACCAGGCCATATTCAATAGATGATACCGGCTATAGAGAATTTAAAGTAAAACTTTGCAAAATTCGGGATAGAATATTGACAAAAGAAGGGAAGAGACTGGCAGATGAACGTCATAGGTTCATGGAGGAATTCTTTAAACGATTTTTAAAAGAGTATGAAGGAGAAAGGTAAAAGTTATGAGTATTAATGTTGTTGAAAAGATAGACGATCTTGTAAAGGTAAGGAATGTACTTGTTAGCGTTTCGGACAAAAGCGGTCTTGATAAATTAATTGTGCAACTTGTCAGGATAAATCCCGAGATAAAATTTTTTTCAACCGGCGGCACTTATAGCAGATTGAGAGAAATCCTGGAGGAAAATGCCCGATCATGCCTGACACAGGTTTCCGATTACACCGGGCAGCCGGAGACCCAGGGAGGCCTGGTTAAGACACTCGATTTCAAAATATATCTTGGGCTCCTTACAGAAACCTATAACGACTCACACAGAGAAGACCTGAAAAGAACAAACAGCGTGCCCATCGACATGGTTATAGTAAACCTTTATCCTTTTAAGGAGACTATTTCAAAACCGGATGTTACGGCTGAACAGGCCCGGGGGAATATAGATATAGGCGGGCCATGTATGATCAGGGCTTCTGCTAAAAACTTCATAAGGGTGGCATCGGTTGTTGATCCTTTGGATTATGAAATGATTTTATCCCGGATGGAGGAAAATAACGGATCGACATCACTTGAACTCAGGTACCAGTTGTCACAAAAGGCCTTTGAACACACCGCTGTTTATGACAGAACGATTGCCGATTTTCTGGGCGATAGAAGCTATGAAGATGTTGAAAGTTGTTATGCGAGCAAGTAGAGGCGCGATGAATGGTAGGGGCACGATGCATCGTGCCCCTACGGTGGAACAATTCGGCAAACCGACATCAAATACAATTCCGACAATCATTCGTGGTTATAAATCATCCGTTACCAAACAAATAAATATTTTGCGGAAACAACCCGGCGTTCCTGTTTGGCAACGCAATTATTACGAACACATAATCCGTGACGAAAAATCCTATTATCAAATATCGGAATACATACAGACAAATCCCCTGAAATGGCAGGATGATAAATACTATATATAAAAAAAGGAGAAACAATAATGGCTGAAGATTTAAAAAAGATGTACAAGACAATCATGGATGACCACTTTACGCCTAATATGGAAATAAGCTTTATTGACGGGGATAACCGGCAGACACTTTTTTATGAAAAAGTCGTATGGACTGTTGATAATATAAATAAGGGGCTGCGATACGGCGAAAACCCCGGTCAGGAGGCTGCCCTTTTCAGACTTGTAAACGGAAACCTGGTTTTAGGAGAGACCGAGACTATTCAACCGGGCAGGTTTCTGGCTTCAGATATTGAGCTTTTGCAATCAGGCAAACATCCAGGCAAAACCAATTTAACGGATGCAGATAATGCGCTGAATATCCTTAGATATTTTGTGGACAGGCCCACAGTTGTTATTGTTAAGCACAACAACCCCTGCGGCGTTGCCAGGTCGGATTCTCTGGCTGATGCCTATATCAAGGCAAATATGGCGGATAGAATAGCTGCTTTTGGGGGATGCATCGCCCTTAACAGACCTGTTGACAGGGAAACGGCAGAAGAAATTTCTAAGCAGTATGCAGAAGTCGTGGTTGCTCCTGATTTTGAAGAAGGAGTGATGGATGTTTTTGCAAAGAAGAAGAATTTAAGGATTATCCGGATTGACAATATAAACAGGCTCCAGACTTTTGTAGGCCAGAGATGCGTGGAATTTAAAAGCCTGATAGACGGCGGCGTTATCGCACAGTGGTCGTTTGTCCCGAAAGCCAGGTCAAAAAACGATCTTAGCCTTGCTGAATGCGAATATAAGGGAAAAACATATAAAATTGAAAGGGAGCCATCGCAACAGGAATATAATGATTTGCTTTTCGGCTGGCTGGTTGAGTCAGGGATTACATCAAATTCCGTCATTTATGTAAAGGACCAGGTAACCGTCGGAATCGGAACCGGTGAGCAGGACAGGGTAGGGGTAGCAGAGATTGCCAGGGACAAGGCATATAGGAAGCTTGCGGATCGTTACTGCTTTGAAATGTACTCTGTTCCATATAACAAGTTGAAAGATAAGGATAAAAAGGCTGAAATTGATGCAAAGACGGCTGAAGAAAAAGGTGGTTTGATTGGGGCCGCCATGGTCAGTGATGCGTTCTTTCCTTTCAGAGATGGCGTGGATGTTGGAATAAAAGAGGGTATAACATCAATAATTCAGCCCGGTGGGTCAGGGAATGACTACCAGTCCATCGAAGCATGTAACGAAGCCGGTGTCACGATGGTATATACAGGGCAGAGAAGTTTCAAACACTAATGGCTTTGTAAAAAGTCAAAAGACTGAGGATTTTATTCCCACCACACCTGCAAAGTGGCACGCGGTAAAGTGTCCTGATTCAGCTGCCTTAAGTGCCGGTTCTTTTGAACTGCATATATCCCTGGTGTACATACACCTTGTGTGGAACCGGCATCCCGGCGGAGGATCGATGGGACTGGGCACATCTCCCTTTAAAATAATGCGTTTTCTTTTTAAAGTCGGATCCGGCATGGGAGAAGCGGACAGTAGCGCCTGGGTGTAAGGATGAAGCGGCCTGTGGTAGAGTTTTTTGCTTTTCGCAAGTTCTACGAGTTTTCCAAGATACATCACCGCCACACGGTCACTGATATGTTCGACAACATGTAAATCATGGGAGATAAACAGATAGGTAAGATCAAATTCATCTTGAAGTTCTTTAAGAAGATTAAGCACCTGGGCCTGAATTGAAACATCAAGTGCTGAGACGGCTTCGTCGCATACG
>DAOWEJ010000017.1 GCA_030638575.1 Deltaproteobacteria bacterium
CCCGGTGGGCTGGACTGCGCGGTACTGGAATTTGACCGTCACAATATCCCCGAGCAATATAAAGATCGCAAAATCTTTTTCTATGATTTCCGATCCGCGATCCGGTTGAATGAAGTAGAGACACAAACCATCGCCCGGCAATTATCAGCCAAGCTGAATCCCGCGGGAGAAATGGTGAAGGTTTTAATCCCCATGCAAGGCTGGTCAGTCGCCGACCATGTTGACGGGCCCCTGTATGATCCGGATATGAACGATCTATTTATCCAAACGTTCAAACAGAACTTAGCTCCGGCCATTCCAATATTGAAAGAAGATTTTCATATTAATGACCTGTCTTTTGCCAAAACAACAGCTGATATGATGGATGAAATGATTGTTTCTAAAAACCGAGTGGGATGATAAATTGAAGTTATAAGCGCAATTTTGGGGACGTTGGTGAATTAGTTGACTTATAGTACTAAGGCGCTAAAAAAACAAGTACTATTAAAGGAGAACAATGACATCGCTGCGCTCTCGACTTGATGCTCCAGACACCTTGCACAACGTTATAACCAGGCATTGAGATCGGTAAGTGGTATCTGGCGAATCAGTGAAGTACGGTTAAAAGTTGCAAAGTAGCTTGTGGAAAGCTATGGTGTCTCACTTGCGGAGACAGCACGCCAACTGGGAGTTACAACGTCCCCAAAGTTCCAAAGTTCTCCTGCCCGAGCATTCATCCATTGCAGGACATGAATGATGTGATCAAAGGGACAACAAATCAAAGGATGGAGAAATAAATGGCTGTGGTTGAAGCGATCTGTATAAGCAACAAAAAGGGAATTGTTAAGAGGCCGGTTGAAAAGGCTGTCTTTCAAGCGGATTTCGGGATCAATGGTGATGCCCACGCCGGGAAATGGCACCGGCAGGTATCCCTGCTGGCCGGTGAAAGCATCGATATTGTTAAACTACAACTGCCCACCTTAAAAGACGGCGCTTTTGCGGAAAACATCGTCACCAGGGGTTTGGATCTGTCCGCCATAGCTGTTGGCGATCGTTTGCAGATCGGCTCTGAAGTCATTCTCGAAATCACACAAATCGGTAAAAAATGCCATAATGATGGCTGTGCCATCAAAAAGGCCACCGGCGACTGCATCATGCCCAAAGAAGGGTTGTTTGCCAAAGTAATCAAGGGAGGAGAGGCCAAAGCCGGTGACCGGATTAGTATTAATATCTAAGCAGTATTCACAATATACCAATCAATAAGGTTATTCGAGGTGAAGCTGGGGAAACCTTGGGGACGCTGATGAATCAGTTGACTTAATAGTAGAAGGTGAATTCACCCCTTCAAACCGAATACTTGTCAAGATCCAGAATAACCCCTGGCAGTGGTGCTTTTTAATTGACTAAACTGTTACATAAGTTTGATATTCCCCGAGATAAAATATTCATCGCTTTTTTCCGAGAAATTTATTATATTCATATATCATTTTTGATGAATTCGTAAAAAGCCGAATTTACAACAGAGGACACTGAGCACAGAGATAACTAATTTAAATATCAAGATATTCTCTGTGGGCTCAACGGTAAAAAGTGACTTTTTAAGAAACCATCTTTTTTAAGCGCGCTATTTTTTATCAAAACCACTTAAAAAAATATGGAACCTGCAACCGCCATAAAACATTTGCCCTCTTTTATCTTAAAAATGGAAAAGGAAGGGGTTCCACCGGCGGTAATAGAAACATTTTCCTATTATTATAAAAAGGTTGTTGAAGGCGAAACAGGCCTTGTGTTTGACAGAGACATAGACCCGATCCATAAAGATGAAATAAAAGATGCCAGCAAGCTTGAAAGCTATGCGCTGGCAGGAAAAAAGGTGCTTAAACATGCAGTAATGATAACCTTAAACGGCGGCCTTGGCACAAGCATGGGACTGACCGCCCCCAAATCCCTTATAGAGGTTAAAGATGGTAAAACATTCCTTGAAATAATATTGCAGCAGGCCCGGCAGTGTGGTGTAAAGCTTGCCTTAATGAACAGCTTCAGCACACATAAAGACACCCTTTCAGCTCTGTCTAAAATAAATCCGTCCAGCTTTCCCCTGATTTTTATTCAAAACAAGTTTCCGAAGATTTTGCAAAAAGGCTTAGTACCTGCAACCTGGCCGGATAATTCGGATTTGGAATGGAACCCTCCCGGACATGGTGATGTCTACACAGCGTTATATACATCCGGTATGCTCCAAGCCCTTATTGATGAAGGAATTATATATGCTTTTATTTCCAATTCTGATAATTTGGGCGCCGGCATGGATGCCTCCCTTTTGGGCTATTTTTCCGAAAACAGATTTCCCTTTATGATGGAGGTGGCTGAAAAAACACCGGCTGACTTAAAGGGGGGGCATCTGGCACGCAAAAAAAACGGACGGCTTATACTCCGTGAAGTAGCTCAATGTCACGAAAGTGAACTAAGTGCTTTTCAGGACATCAACCGCTACAGATTTTTTAACACCAACAATATATGGGTAAACCTGAAATTCTTAAAAGATCTTATCGAAGAAAAAAAAACGATCCCCCTTCCAATGATTTTAAATCCGAAAACATTAGATCCAAGGGATGAAACAAGTCCTCGGGTATTCCAGATTGAAACAGCGATGGGCGCAGCCATCTCCCTTTTTGAAGGCGCAACAGCGGTCAAGGTTCCAAGATCGAGGTTTTTTCCTGTTAAAAAATGCAGCGACCTTCTGGCTGTTTGTTCCGATTGTTTTGTTTTTTCAAAAGAAAAAAACCTTGTACTTAATCCTATAAGGATAAAAAACAAAAGACCGGGCACAATTAAAATAAACCTTGACCCAAAATATTACGGGAAAATCGATCTTTTAGAAGAAAGGTTCAAAGATGGCGTTCCATCTCTGGTTGACTGTGAGTCACTGGCAATTGAAGGCGATGTGCTTTTTCAAAAAAACGTAACAATTAAAGGTAGGATTTTAATAAAAAATACCCGTAGAGTTCAGGCGGTTATCAAAGAAGGTAAAATTATAAACAGCGATATTACCTTCTAGAAATATAAATGTCTCTATGTTCTGCCTTTTCTAAAAATACAGATTCTTTCGCCTGTTTTGTAGTTTTTTTAATGTGGCGAGACCTTTGAAAAATGTTCAATTTTGGCATAGTTCAAGGCGGACGAAATTTTTAACCGGAGGAATACATTGAGTATTTTGAGGGTTAAAAATTGAGTCTAACGCAGAAATCTGCCAGATAAGCGCAGACTTCGAAAGGGGACGTTTTGCAAAGGTCTCGTGGGTTTACTGGTGTTTAAAGCTATAGTAATATTTCATAACTTTTTCTACATAATTTTCCGTTTCTCTTATTGGGGGGATGGATTTGTAGAAATCGACAGCTGTTGGGCCCGCATTATATGCTGCAAGGGATAATGAATGGTTTCCGTTAAATCGCTTAAGTAGTTTTTTAAAATATTGTGTTCCTCCCATGATATTTTCCCAAGGATCAAAAGGGTCTGCTATTTGAAGAGACTTGAGATTTTGAGGCATGATCTGCATGAGCCCCAATGCGCCTTTTTTTGAAACAGCTTGTGGATTAAAATCAGACTCGGCTTTAATTATCGCTTTTAGCAATGAAAAGGAAACGCCATGGCGCTGTGATGCCTCTGCTATGTAATTATCGTATTTTTTTGATGAATATGTCTTTGAAATCCTTTTCGGCCTTTCCCTAATATATACCCGATAATCACCGGCCGTAGAGGTGGGCACGTTTGTAAAATGCGTCACGCCGTCTTTGTCGATGTACATATAAATGTCGGCATAAAGTGGTGAAACAGCCGTAAATATAAAACAAAACGTAAATAAAAACTTTATTAAAATTTGTTTAATTCCTCTTTGTGCTTTCACTTTTTAGATTTCCGATTTTCCAGGTACTCCAAAGAAATTACCGCTGCTAATCTAACTCAAAGTTGATGGCGTCGTAAAAACTCCCATCTACTGCGTTGCAGCGGTTTTTCAGACACTCGGCATACTACATGTATTGCCTCGTCCCTGAAAAACCACTACGTCTTGTATATAGAACTTTTTACTTAGCCATCGGCCTTACTTTTTACGAGTTCATCAAAGTTCGTTTAAACTATAAACACCTGTTTAGTATAACTTAACTATGACGGAAAATCAAGTAAAAACATATGTTTTTAATGTAATCTTAACAACTTCAACTTTGCAAGGTCATACTTGCACAAATCTCTTTGAAAGAAAGTTATCAAAAAACTAAACATCTTGTTTTATTTTTCGGTTAATTCTGATAAGATTTTAATTGTTTTTCAAATTTTGTGTTCCATAAAAGCTTATGAATAAAAAAGAAAAAAGAAATCAGATAATTAACGGAAACGGGAAGCTCTTAACCACTTTAAAAAAAGGTTACCAGAGATTTCTTAAAATCAGGGGTCATCCCAATGAAATAGCCCTTGGTTTAGCTTTAGGGCTTTTTGTTGGGATGACACCTTCCATGGGCTTTCATACCGCCATTGCGATTTTTTTCGCTGCTCTCTTCAAATGGAATAAAATATCCGCCGCCGTGGGAGTGTGGATAACCAATCCGCTGACAGCACCTTTTATTTATGGTACCACTTATTTTATCGGTGCTAAATTTATGGGAATAACTAATTCTTTTGGCCAGGCAGATTCTCATGGCTTTACGGCGATTTATAAAATGATGCTCAAAGCACCCGAGATTTTTTGGGCATTGACCATCGGTGGCGCAGTTTTGGGCCTTCCTTTAGCAATTATCGGTTACTATTTTTCCTTTTCCGTAGTACAGAAATATCAGGAAGATATTAAGAGAAAGCTGGTAGAATCGAAAGATAAATTGGTCCATAAAAAAGAAATAAGAAAGCAGAGAAAACAGGAAAAAAAGAGCGCTGTTGCCCATTTCAAAGTTTCGGGTGATAACTAGTATTATGAAAATTACCATCTTGTATGATAATAATGCCTGGAATAAAAGCTTAAAGGCGGACTGGGGATTTTCCTGCCTTATTGAGGTTAAAGAAAAAACCATACTTTTTGATACAGGTGCAAAAGGAACTATTTTGCTTAGTAATATGGAAAAACTCGGCCTTAACCCATCAATGGTTGACGATATTTTTATCTCCCATTCTCACTGGGACCATGTCGGCGGACTGTCCGATTTTCTTAAAATAAACCCTGTTAAGACATATATTCCTTTCTCCTGCCCTGAACCCCGATTTACAGGAGAATGGGTCAGAGTAAAGGAACCCAGGCAGATTCACAACAACATTTTTTCAACAGGAGAGCTCAAAGGTATGGAGCAATCCCTTGCGATTAAACATGATGGCATCATAGTCGTTATTACCGGGTGTTCTCATCCTGGCGTTAGAGAAATCTTGAAAACAGCTTCACAATATGGCAAAGTCAACACACTTATAGGAGGGTTGCACGGCTTTAATGAGTTTAATTTAATTGATGATCTAGAAAAAATCTGTCCGGTGCATTGCACCCAATATATTCAAAAAATCAAGGCGTTATACCCCGAAAAATACATAGAAGGCGGTGCCGGTAAAGTAATCCAGTTGCAATAGCGCTTTTAAATCAGCAATAATCGCCACACAAAAGGAAGTAAATTATGATACACACCGTTGACCAAGACCAACTTGATAAAATTGAAAACGTTTTGGAAAAAGATCTTATTGAAAGTGGTGTAATAAGCGCCATAGTTGTCGATATGGCAGGTCATATTATCGCGAACAGCAAGAGTAAAAAGTGCAAGCATGATGTTTATTCACTTGCAGCACTGGCAGCAGGTAATTTTGGTGCAGTAGATGCGATGGCAAAAATCGTTGGAGAAGAGGAGTTCTCCTTGCTTTTTCATAAAGGGCAAGATGAGAATTTACACTTTAGTAAAGTAACCGAAGATTTACTGCTCATCACCACTTTTGGAAACGACGTATCGTTAGGTTTCCTCCGTATGAAAATATCTGAGTCCATTACGGCAATACGAGATATTTGGTAACGAGAATGATGTATGGCAACTGAAAAAAGTGTACTACGTTACCTCCGGCTTTAAAATAAGGAAATACAGCTTTCCTGTATGTTGCATGTATCCTGCCGCAATCTCTGCGTATGTTCCGTTTCCCCAAAACAGGTCCGCACGACCCGGACCCCGAATTGCTCCCCCTGTATCCTGGCTTAAAACAAACCGGCTGAAATCCGTCCACTTCTGAATCTGCCTGTCGGCATCGATTAACGGTTTTTGTGTTTCAATAAATGCAAGAGCCGGTAGAGGAAATATCCGCCTGTCCAAAGCTATTGATCTTCCGGGAGTCAATTTAACGTTTAGGCAACCCAATGGGCCATCCTCTTCAATTTTAAAGAATATATAACTGGGGTTGTAATTTAATACATCCTCGATTTCTTCAGGATGATCACGCAGATATTCCCTGATCTTTTGCATGGACATTTCGGATCTGGGTATTTTTTGAGTTTCGATGAGAAGTTTGCCGATACTGCGATAGGGACACCCGTTGGTGGCATGATAATGAATATTAATGGTATCGCCATTATCAAGGAAAACCCTGCCGGATCCCTGTATTTGTAGGAAAAAAAGATCGACCGGGTCTTTGAGCCAGGCCAACTTGCGGACTTTTCCCTCAAGGACTTTGTCCTTTGTAATTTCGCTGCGATCATAGTAAGGCACAACGGTTTGATCTGTAAATCTGCCGGTTATTTTTTTACCCTTGTACTCTGGAGAAAAAGGAGAAAGGTCAATTGTAATAAGATCGTCAGGACGGGTGAAAACCGGAATTTTGTACTCAGCGTTCGGCTTTAGACTTCCCTGTAAAAAAGGCTCGTAATACCCCGTAAACAAAACCTCTCCTCGCTTATCCCTGCCGGCAGATTGGTAAACCAGGTAATTTGATTTGATAAATTGTTTCAAATCCTTTTGAGATGGTTTTGCCTGGATAAAGCTCAGAAAATACTCCAGGGATTTTATCATGTGAGAGGCTGTGAAAGAATCGTTTCCGAATTCAAACACTCTGTCTGAGGGAATCCGCTCAAGGTATTTAATACTCAACAGAATGCTGTGCTCCAGTCCATCATATAACATATCATCGGCAAATCCGGGATGGAATGATGGAGAAAGCCTGGTTAGAGGATGTTTTTTAACGGCGCATCCTGAAAAAAACAGGGAAAACATTATAGCTGAAAAAATGACCGGTGTAATTTTAAAAAAAAATGATTTGTTCATAATCTTTTATCTCTGTTATTAGTTTTTCGTTCAAATATCCCGCTTTTTCCGCCTGACTTTTTAAGAAGGCAGATATCGGAGATGGTCATTCCCCTGTCATATGATTTACACATATCGTATATAGTAAGGGCTGCAACCGATACTGCTGTCAGGGCTTCCATTTCAACACCTGTTTGACCGAAAATTCGAACATTAGATTCAATCCTGAAAGAACTTGTATCTTTATCCGGGTAAAAATCGATGCCAATATGGGTTATATTTAACGGGTGGCACATGGGAATAAGATCCGAAGTCTTTTTCGCTGCCATAACACCTGCAATTCTGGCTGTTTCAAGGACATTCCCTTTTTTAACTTCCTGACTTTGAATCTTTTCAAAAGTTGCCTGGTTCATGGAAACAACACTTTGGGCAACGGCAATGCGCTCAGTGGGCTTTTTATCGGTAACATCCACCATCCGCACGTGTCCTTGATTGTCTATGTGGGTAAATTTTTTCATAGAACACTCCAGTATATTTTGTATTATTATGCGAGACCTTTGCAAAACGCTCCCTTTCGAAGTCTGCGCTTATCTGGCAAGATTTCTGCGTTGGACTCAATTTTTGGCACTTTATTGAAGCTTTAGCGCTATCCTCAATCCGCCTCAGGCGGACCTCCGGTTAAAAATTTCGTCCGCCTTGAACTATGCCAAAATTGAACATTTTTCAAAGGTCTCTATGCTTGATGAATTCGTGAAAAGTTGAATTTATCAATATTAAAAAACAAACTGCTTATTGTGATTAAAAGTTATTCAAAATATTCCGTCTTATTTGTAACGGTTGTTTTTATGGCATTAAGCGTATCACTTAAGGTAGATATCACATTATCCCGTATGTCGCCTGCAACAACTAAAAGCATTACATCATCTCCTACAGACAGGTCTTTATTGTCCGTAATTTCAGCTATTATTTCTATTATGCCGGGCCTTTTTTTATACTCATTTATTACCTGTTTTAATTTTTCCTGGTTCACTACGACTTTGAGGCCGGATACTTTACGGCCGTCACGTGATGTACTACGGACAACACCATTATGGCATAAAATCATTCCCGCTTTATCATAATCGGGATGTTTCTTTATTGTATCAATCATGCTCATTAAATTCATGGAAATTCTCCTGTAATTTAGTTATTCATAACTTGGACAAGCCAGACCAAACAGATTTTATTATCACGAAAGCGCGAAAATTCAAAAACACGAAAGATATAAACAAAGTGGCAGTGGCATTTCGTGCTTTCCTTTTTTCATGTTTTCGTGATGGATTTTATTTTTTTGCCATAAAAAGCGAAAAACTCACAGTTAAGAAACCAATATTGATGATCTCGTAAAAAGTTACGGCGATGGCTAAGTAAAAAGTTCCATATACAAGGCGCAGTGGTTTTTCAGGGACGAGGCAATACATGTAGTATGCCGAGTGTCTGAAAAACCGCTACAACGCAGTAGATGGGACTTTTTACGACGCCATCAATACTGTCACATGCTATCTTAATCATCAAGTCCTCAAAATCTTTTCCGCTTTATCCAGGTCTTCCGGCGAATTGATATTAAAAAAAGATAAGAGATCAGGGTCCTTTTCCCGCAGGATTTCTTCTGATATTTTTTTTACACGGCGTTTTTTAAAAAGATGCTGTATCTTGAATTTCTCTTTAGTAAGATGATGCTCAACGGGCTTTAGACATTCTTTTGAATAGACAGCACAAAGCGGCTCAAGGCCTGCCGAAGTTTCAGGAATAACTACGTCAACACTCGGTTCAATATTATCAATAATAGTTTTGACCAGCTCCTTTTTTAAAAAGGGTGTATCGCATGCAGCAAAAAATGCAAAAGGATTTGACGTATAAAAAAGACCGGTATGTATTCCTGTCAGGGAGCTTCTAAACGGGAAAATGTCTGTTGCGATATTAAAATCCCACCATAGGTATTTAAGCGGATTGTTGGTAACCAGAATGATATCTTCAAAAAGTTCATTAAAAACACTATATATGTGATCAATAATGCGCTTTCCTCCAACTGATAAAAAGGCCTTATCTTGACCGGAAAATCGGGTATTCATTCCACCGGCTAATATCACTCCGGTACAGGGAAATTTCATCGCAAAAAGTCTCCAGTAAAAAGGAATATTTAGTGACTACTCATGTAGTCAGGCTGAAGCTGTTTAGACTGAAGGCTGAAGGGGTCAGAAGAGTACGATTTCCGTACTTTGGCGGAAATATCTGATTTTGCACTAACCATGGCTTCAAAATGCGCTTTTTCCTAACAGTCTTCGGCCTTCAGCCTATCCACCTGAGTTACAATATTTACAATAAGAAACAAATCATGTAAAATCAAGCTTGATATTCAGTCTGCTGGTGATATAGAATAATGTAATAATAGAAATTTAAACAAGGGAAAGACAAATACAAAGATAACGGAGAAAACTATGAATACTTCATATGACACAGTTTTAGATGCAGCAGATATCGACCGCATATTAACAAGGATTACCCACGAAATTCTTGAAGTACACAAAGGTGCAGGAAATCTTACACTTATCGGAATTCAAACCAGGGGCGTTTATATTGCAAAACGTCTCCAGACAAAGATTAAGGAAATCGAAGGAGCCGAAATACCTACCGGAGACATGGACATAACATTATATCGTGATGACTGGACCCGTATCAGCCACCATCCTGTGGTGCAAGCCACGGATATATTGTTTTCAGTTGATGAAAAGCAAATTATCCTTGTTGATGATGTTCTCTATACAGGTCGTACAACAAGAGCGGCAATGGATGCTGTAATAGATTTCGGGAGACCTGATCGTATTGAGCTTGCAGTCCTGGTCGATCGAGGCCACAGGGAACTTCCCATACAAGCAAATTATGTAGGAAAAGTTGTTGAAACTCGGCGCAGGGAGACTGTAAACGTACTACTTGCCGAGCATGATGGAGAGGATAAGGTAGTAATAGGTTAAAGGAGAGCTTAATGAGCAGCAAAGAACATAAAAAAAGCGCCCCGAGGACGGTAACTATAGGTATAATAACTCTATCAACGACCAGGTCGTTAATAGATGATAAAAGCGGACACTGGATAAGTAAACGTGCTAAAAAAGAAGGGCACGAGGTTATATATCATCAGGTTATACCAGATGAAATCGAAACTATAACTCGAACAGTCATGGAGGTCATCAACGATCTTGCTCCACAGGCTCTCCTGCTAACAGGTGGCACCGGCATTGGCGGCAAAGATGTAACGATTGAAGCTCTTCGTCCTATGTTTACCAAAGAGCTTACAGCATTCAGCCCTCTTTTTGCCCAGCTCAGCTTCGAACAGATAGATTCAGCGGCCATTTTATCACGAGCAAGCGCTGGTGTGATCGAAAAAACAATAATATTTTGCATGCCCGGAAGCCTCAAAGCTTGCAAACTTGCCTGCAAGGCAATTATCTTTCCTGAGCTCGGACATCTTGTCCATCACATCCACGAATAATATCTATAGCCGTTCACGGCTTGAAACTTGAAATTGGAAAGTAGAAATTTGGGTAGGATGAAACAAAGTTCTATCTATATTCATGGGGTTCATTTGAAGAAACCAAATCATGGTTGAGAAAACTTATCAGAAGAAAAGTTTTATTTGAGTCAAACGAGACAGAAGACAAAGCAATAGTTGAAAAACTCGGCACAAAATTGAATGCGTTCATCAACAGAACAAAAGCATAAAGGCCAAATTTCCAATTTCTATTTTCTAATTTCAGCGTTCCGTGAACGCTTACTATATTTTAAATGCAAAAACCGGTTAAAAATAATCGTCTGATAACGGCTGTTGTTGCTAATTCAAAGGGACAAATCTTTGAACTGGAAGGCTACGGCGCTGTAGGTATGGCAGGGCCGACCCTCGCGCCTTTGACGACGGAGGACACCATCAATATGCCCTTTGGCAGTGAACTTATGTTCCTGCCGGACAGAAAACCGATTCTTTATAATACGGTCAGCGGCATGATTGAAACCTTCACAGAGAATCCCTTTGTTTCCGGCGAAAAGATATTTCCGGTGGCCGCTTTTAATTCACCTGGATATATTACTTCTTATATCAGCGCATACGAAGAAAAGCAGGATGCCGGATATCTTCCACTTTTTTCATATGGAGCAGCAGGATGGCAGAAAGGAAAATTCAGATCGACAGCAATCCTTGTGGACATAGAAAAGCGGCAGGATCTGCGGTATATGAAACATGAAAACGTAGTTGCCGGCGTTCACAAGTTAAGAAAGAAGATGCCTTCGAACCGTTTGAGAGTTCACCTGGAAAAATGTGCCCTGACATATGGATGCCCGGCTGGAAAGAACTTTTTCCTGGGAAGATATGAAGCACCGCTTCCGACCTCAAAATATTGTAACGCAAGATGCCTGGGGTGCATCTCGCTTCAGAAGAATGACAAAATCCCGAACAGCCAGGACAGGATTTCATTTACACCATCCCCTGACGAAATCGCTGAAGTCGCTCTGGAACATATCCGAAGGGTAAAAAATAGTGTGGTCAGCTTTGGACAGGGTTGTGAAGGTGACCCGCTGCTGGCAGCAGAAGTTGTTGAACCGGCGATACGCATGATACGGTCTGAAACCGGCCGGGGTACGATAAATATTAACACAAACGGAAGTAGGCCTGATATCCTTGAAAAGCTTTTTGATGCGGGTCTTGACAGTATGCGTATCAGTATGAACAGCGTCCGAAAAGCATGCTACGATGCCTATTTCCGGCCGCAAGGTTACAGTTTTTCTGACATTGCAAAAGGGATCGATATCGGAGTGCGCCGGGGAATTTTTGTTGCAATAAACTATCTCAACTGCCCGGGTTTTACAGATACACCTGAAGAGGTGGCGGCACTTATCTTGTTTATCAAACAGCACCCCATCAACATGATACAGTGGCGAAATTTGAACTATGATCCGGTAAGATACTGGCAGGGAATGAATGCGGCTGCAACGCACGGCAAACCGGTGGGTATGAAAAATGTGCTCGGACAGATAAAAAAAGCCTTTCCGGATTTGAAATATGGTTATTTTAATCCACCAAAAGAGAAATTCGGAGTGAAGAATTTAAAATAATTAAGGAGGGCTGCAGTCTCTGTCCCCAGTAAAATAGCAGAAGGATATGAGTAACCGTTCAGGGTTACCGGTTATACAGTTCACGGTTGAAAAAGACAAAAAGCATAAGAGATTTATGGGATCCTCTTTTGAAGATTCAGATCTAAAAGAATTAATTCAAGAATTGAGATCAATATCCAAAAGACTTCAGTCGTTGCATAGTTCTTTGGGAAAACTGTAAACTGTGAACCGACAACTGTGAACCCTTTCCATCAACTAATATAGAGGAGAACCAAATTTATTTATCCAGTTCAGCTCTAGCAGCAGGCCCAATCTTTTCTATTGTATACGGCTTTTTAATATATGCCCCAACCCCGAGCTTTTGAGCCCCCCTAACCCTGTCTGTTTCAGAAAAACCGCTTGCGATAATCGCTTTTTGCCCGGGATGCAATTCAAGTACCTGCTTGTATGTTTCAAGCCCGTCAATTCCTGGGTCCATGATCATATCCAGGATCAGAAGATCTGCTTTGTGGTGTTTCAGGTAGTCCAGCGCCTCTTCACCACTAGAAACCGATGTGACATTGTAGCCCAGTTTTTTCATCATTTCGGAGGCTATCTCTCTTTGCTCATAAACATCATCTATAATCAGAACCGACTCTCCATTGCCACTATATGCATCAATCGATAACAGAAATTTTTCTCCTGACAGTGCCTGCCTGGTTATTGGGAAATAAAGTCTGATTGTTGTTCCTTTTCCAACACTGCTTTGAACATCAATATATCCTTTATGATCTTTTACCGTTCCCCATACGACAGCCATACCTAAACCTGTTCCGCTTTTTCCCATAACCTTTTTTGTGTAAAAGGGGTCAAAAATCCTTTCCAGATCTTCCGAAGAAATCCCTATCCCTATATCCGACACTTCAAGGACGACGTAGTCACCCTCCTCTACGTAGTCATAACCTTTTATAGGTTTATCAACATAACGGTTTTTTGTGGATATAGTAATCTCTCCTCCCTCGGGCATCGCTTCGGCGGCATTTGAGATGAGATTCATAATTGTTTTTGATAGATGGACACGAGAGCCTAATATATTTAACAAATCTGTTTCAAGCCGTTCTTTCACTTGAATCTTCGTGTGGTATGATTTCAGCGTGATGTATTCCGGGCTCTTCAAGTACTCAGAAATAATCTCATTCAGGTCCACCGGCTCTAAAGTTGCAACTCCTCTTCTTGCAAGTGTCAATAGATCCTGAACGATAGCAGCAGCTCTTTCACCGGATTTTTGTATAGTTAGAATCGGCTTTCTTAAAGGGCTGTCCTGGGGAATATCCATCAGCAAAAGATCGGGATAACTTACAAGTCCGGACAAAATATTATTAAGGTCGTGTGCTACACCCCCGGCAAGGGTTCCGATGGCTTCCATCTTTTGAGCCTGATGGAGTTGTGCTTCCAACCGCTCTTTAACTTTTTCGGCAAGTCTTCGATGTGTCATATCTCTTGCTATTCCTCGAAATCCTAAAGGCTGCCCAGTTTCATCTTTTATCAATGACACTGATATCTCTATGGAGGCCTCTGAACCATCCTTTCTGGTAAGTTTCCAATCGAGTGCTTTCTCAGATTTTCCGCTCTGATAAACGCGATTAAAGGTACTATATACTTTTTTGGCGCTTTCCTCCTGCATATATTGCCTATTATTCATGCCTAACAGCTCATGTTTCTTATATCCCAGTATTTTGCATATTGAATCATTCAAAAAAGTAAGGGTGCCGGCAATGTCAACTTCAAAATAACCCTCTTCAATATTTTCAAGAATAGCTCGATATTTTTCTTCGCTTTCCTGAAGTTTTTGGAAGGATAAGGCATTGGTAATGCCAAGAGCCAGTTGTGATGCAACGCCCGATAAAAGATTTATGTCGCTTTGTGTAAGGAGTCTTTTTGACTTTACATTATCAACTGCCAGAATACCCAGAGACTCCTTTTCATATATTATAGGTACACAAATAAGGGATTCGACACTCATTTTTTTTGCCAGTATACGACTTTTTATGGAAAGGAGTTTTTCATTATCATTAATGTTATCAACCAGGAAAGGCTTCAGCTCTTTATGGGTTTTTACAAAAAACCCTGTGGCATTCGGATTGTCAAGATGAAATTCGGTTTGTTTTAATACCTGTTTATCCTGCTCATTATACCCGTATCCTGCAGAATAAGTAAGCCGTGTTTTTTTTTTGTTTGCAAGCATGACTATCCCGCGATCAAAATCGAGATGTTTTTCCATAATACTCGTCACAGTATCAATGAGTTCATCAACATCCTGAATTGTAGCTGCGATCCGGCTGATTTTCTGATTAAACAAGGCGTTGTCATAGCGCATATTCATTTCATCTATCATGTCTTTTGCTACATCGCCTTGGCTTTCAATGGTTTTGATCAGCTCTTTTTTTTCAAAGTATGCCGTATAAAATGAAAATATTATTGTTATAAAAGCACAAGTCAAAGAAAAAACAGCCCAGGGAAGGACCGGCAGGAGAAAAAATGAAGCCGGCATTGCTAAGATGAAAAATAACAAAGAGTAATTGCGAACGGTTTTCCAGATTGCATGCGGTGTTTTTTCCCAGGTAATGATGTAGCGGCAGCAACTGCCACCCTTGTGGAAACATACAGGGTGCTCAATCGTGGCGAGTTTTCCTGTAAATAACAAAGCGATAGATTCAAAAGTGCCCATTCTGTTTTCGCACTGGTAGGGCTTTTCATTCACGCCCGTTTCAGGGGTAGACTCAATTTGGACTTTGTTCGACCTAAGCTTTGTCGCCTTGACAATGGCTCCACGACTCATAGTATTGTATATCTTCCCCATAAACATATAAAGAGCGGCTAAACTGATGAAACTTAATAAATATTGCCTCAAAGCACTCATTCCTTTGGTTGAGGCGATGTTGCGGCCTGCATCTCTGGCAATATTCAAATTACCTGTTTTTTTAGTAAGGATTTCCTGGAATTGATCCATCTGATTCTGATTGAACCAGTGCCCTGTATCATTCACCTCATATTTGGTCATCTTTGCATATTCCAGCAAATAATCCCTATCTATATGGGGATAATGCTTTCCAATGAACTCAAGATAAGCCCTTATAATGCGACTATTATAAATTGATTTTTTATCCATTTTTAAAAGCAAATAAAAGATATGATGAATTTGATAAAATATGTTAAACTAAAAAATAAAAAAATGAACCTATTATAACGAAAATAATTCCTATTAACATAACAAGAAAAAAATAAACAGAAAAATTAGATATAAACCATGAAATGGATTGAAGTTAAAGTAGTTTTTGACTGCATAGACAAAGAACTGGCCACAGATCTCATTTCAAATATCTTCTATGATCTTGGACTTCATGGTGTTGTTATTGAAGATCCGGATATAAAGGAGGTTGAAGTGCGTATAGATACTGCTGAAATAAAAACGGTTAATAATGCAGTGACCGGTTACTTTCCCAAAAATGAATATGCTAAAGAAAAGCTTGAAATTATTAAAGAAAAGCTAAGGTGGCTTAAAATAAAGTGCGGTATTTCCTCCGAATATATATGCAGCACAATAGACGAACAGGATTGGGCCGAATCATGGAAAGAATTTTTTCTGCCGGAGAAAATAACTAAAAAGATTGTAGTAAAACCCTCATGGCGGGATTATGATAAAAATCCGGATGACATCATCCTTGAGATTAACCCGGGTATGGCTTTTGGAACAGGCACGCATCCGACCACAGTGTTATGTATATCGATGATAGAAAAATATCTAAAAAAAAAGGATAAGTTTTTAGATGTTGGAACCGGTTCCGGCATACTGATGATTGCCGCTGCAGCGCTTGGCGCTCAAAAGGTCTACGGTATAGATAATGATGAAGTTGCCGTAGATATTGCTAAAAAGAATTTACTTCTAAACGGGATAGAAACAAAAAATTTTAAAGTAATAACCGGTAATCTTCTGGATAATGTGGATGAAAAGTTCGATTTTGTGGCTGCAAATATTTTAACAGAGACAATAATTCTTTTGCTCGACAGTGTAAAAAGAGTTCTTAAAGAAAACGGTATATTTATCTGTTCAGGTATAATAGAAAAAAATAAAGACAAGGTTGTTGAAAAAATGATCGCGTCAGGTTTTAAAATTGTAAAGATATGCACTAAAGAGCAATGGGTTTCCCTGGCCGGTATCCTTAAACAAAAAATCTGCTCTAAATAGCTCTCAACCGGAATGAGAAAGGCATAATATCATAGGATTTATGGTAATGCGGCAGTTCCTTGGATTTGACATGCCGCTTTGATTGCGCTAACTATGGCTTTAACGACGGCATTTGAGGTTACCCGAACTACTATTTGCACGGACAACAGGAGAAAACTGAATGACTGAACAGACAATTCATATTAAGGTACAACCTCTTCGTGTAAAATTAAAATCAAAGATCCGCCATGCCGGGGCAACGAGAAATGAGGGAGAGAGCGTCTGGGTTAAAGCGGAAAGAAACAAAATTACAGGTTACGGCGAAGGATGCCCCAGATCTTATGTTGCCGGTGATGATCTTGAATCGAGCGTCCGGTGGGCACGAGAGACCTTTTCAGCCGGAAAAGTGCATTTCAATACATTCGAAGATGCAAAAAAGTGGACAGAAAAAAACAGCAAGCTGATAGACCGGTATCCGTCGGCCTGGTGTGCAATAGAGATGGCATTACTGGATTTGTTTTCCCGGGAAAAGAACTGCAGCGTTGAAGCGTTACTTGGTATAGACAGCTGCAAACGACGTGGGCGTTACACTGCTGTTCTGGGAGACAATCAGAAATGGCAATTTACAAATCTCGCAGATCAGTATCTTATCCTCGGAATTTCAGATTTTAAAATCAAGATAAATGGCAAACTGGAAAAGGATAGAGCCAGGCTGAAAATTCTTGATGATTTATGTAAACAGCATAACACCCCAAATGTGCGTATTCGCCTGGACGCAAATAATTTGTGGGCGGGACGCGCTGAAGAAGCTATAAATTATTTAAAAGCGTTGAATGGTCATACATTCGCTATAGAAGAGCCTGTCGGCGCCGGTGATGCTAAGGATATGAGCAGGGTCAGCACCGCTATTGGATTACCTGTTATCATAGACGAAAGCCTGTGCACATTCGATGATTTATCACAGTATAAAAATCTTCCCGGAAAGTTCATAGCAAATATAAAGGTTTCGCGAGTTGGCGGTATTATAAGGGCACTCAGACTGATTGAAGAGCTGAAAAAACTGGGCTGGCCTGTAATAATTGGGTGCCATGTCGGTGAAACATCACTTTTAACACGAGCAGCACTTATTCCTGCACATGTAGCAGGAGAAAGCCTTATTGCTCAGGAAGGAGCTTTTGGCGACTACCTGGTTGAAAAGGAGCCTGTTGATCCTATTCTTAAATTTGGCCGAAATGGAATGCTGGATTTAAGTTTTCCCTATTACCTGAAAACCGCTCAGGGCCTTAGGTTAATACCAGTGGAAAACTGGAACACCGGATTCGGCATGCGGTGCCGGATGCCTTATATTCCTGACGATGGCAGGCCCGACCTTCTTGCCCTGGAAATGCCTGACAGGTATAAAATTCATTACCGTGTCTGGGGCAAAACAGAAGGTGAAGACGTTTTGCTTATTTTACATGGGGGTATGAGCCATTCGGGGTGGCAGGCGCCGCTGGCAAAAGAGTTGCTTGCAATATCGACAGATATAACAATAGTTGCCGCAGACCGGCGGGGTTGCGGTTTAAATGAAAAACATGGAGATCTTGATTCAGTTGAGCTGGTAATCGGAGATGTAGTAAGACATATTAAATTCCTGAAAAAATCCTTTAAGCGGGTTCATCTTGCCGGATGGTGTCAGGGATGCCAGTACGCATCTGTTGCTGCGGCCAGATTGGGTAATACCCTTTCCAGCCTTGTTTTATTAACTCCCAGTTTTTTCTGGAACGAGCGTTTCAGGTCAGTCATCAGTATTTCAGAAAAAATCATTTTTGGTATGATATCCGAATTCAAACTCCAACCTGACCGGAATCATGCCTGTGTTCCAATACCGATGGAAGGAACCGATTTTACATTAGCGGAAGAATGGCTCGATTTTATTGAAAACGATGAACTAAAAACTACAATGGTCACATTGAAAACCGCAAGCATTATGGATGAAATTCAGGAGCTTTCATGGAGCGCGATGCTCCAAAACAGTCTTCCTGTTCTGGCGATTCTTGCTAAAAATGACCGAATTGTGGATAATAATAAGTTTCAGGAGTTTATAGGCCATATGTTTTCTGAAGGAAATCCCAACAGACTTGTCATGTTTGACAGTGGTCATGCAATTCAGTTTGAGATGCCTGGAAAAGTTGCTAATGAAATTCTTCGCTTTATAAACCAACTATAAAACATAACCTGAACTATTACATAAATTCTTTAAAAAGCAATAAATGATAAATTCGTAAAAAGTCCGATTTAGACGGTTTCGTAAAAAGTTCAAATTCCCCCGCTAAAAAAGCAGCGGGACAAGAAAGGCGTGTCCCGCTAAAGCGGGATAATCACAAGAAGTACTAATCGTACGTTGAATGATTACGAAATACAGCACAACGTCCCGCTGAACTGAAGCGGGAGACTTTTTACGAGACCGTCAATAAATGAAAAAGGAGGTAAATTGTGACCGATAAAACTCATAGGATAGAGGATTTGACCACGTTTGCAATGGATGTGATTCATAATGCAGGAGAGAAAGCCCTTTCTTATTATGGAAAGGGGCAGCCCCATATCAAATTCGATGAGGGTCTGGTCACGGAAGCCGAACTTAACCTGACCGAGTTTTTTCAAGACCAGCTCCACGCTAATTTCCCGGAACATACTATGTTCAAGGATAACATAGAACACACGGATTATTCCCATGAGGGAAAGAGGTATCTCTGGATATTTGATCCGATAGATGGTGTTGCCAATTTTCAGGCTGGTATTCCCATATGGGGAATATCGCTGGCGCTTATTGAGAATTTCTGGCCTGTTTTCGGTGCGTTTTATATGCCTGCCACCGGTGACCTTTTTCACGCTCAAGCTGGGAAGGAGGCTTTCAGGGGGAAAAAGAAAATACGTATTTCAGATACAGAAACTTTTGATGACGAAAGCCTCCTTTTAACCTACTCTAGATTTCACAATCATTACAATTCATCTTTCCCTGGTAAACTCAGAGCGTTAGGATGCACCAGTGCTCATATTTGCTATATTGCAATGGGGCGTGCCGATGCGGCGGTTATGGCCAATGAGTCCTTTCAAGATCTTGCTGCGGCGCGTGTAATTCTTGAAGCGGCAGGAGGAAAGATTTTCAAAATTGATGGAAGTGAATTTTTCCTTAACGAACACCTAAACGGAGAAAGAATAGAAGGACATCTCCTGGTAGGCAACCCGGACAATTTTACACAACTTAAGGATTATCTTCAAAAAATTTCCTGAAATATGAACAGCAACAATGTTTCTGAAAAATATATCAAGGATAGCAATTTAAAACGTCTAAAGGCTCTCTCAGAAAAAGAAATCAAAAATAACGTTAGTGATTTCTATACAAAGTATTTTGCAGTATATCATCTGCAAAGCCTTGCCCAAAAGAATCCCGGTATCTTAGACCAGGAGACTATAGCTACCATACAGAATCTTCTTAAAGATCCTGTATATGCCGACCAAAGACAGGGCCTTTTTATTTTCAGACAGGCTGCTGAAACACTTGGATCTGTTATCATCCATTCCGATGAAAAATACCTGGCCGAAATGGCTCTTTCCGCCCTGAAAAATGTTCTAAAAACAACCTCCGGCTATGCGCACAGGGCGTGTACTGAAACGCTGGGGGCTTTCCCTTTAAATATCAGCGGCCCTGACTTAAGGGATGCCGATATTAAGCACATACCCCTTGTGAGCTGGCAGGAAATATCGGACAATAATTCCTTTGCAAATTCTATACGGCCTGTATTTTTCGGAAGGAGTCTGGCTGTGCCGCTTGATTGTGGAAACCGATTGCTTGTACTTAAATTTGCCAGGACTGACGACTCTCCACAAGACCTGCTCAGGGAATCCCTTTGGATGGAACATCTTCATTTTGCAAATTATTCTTTCCCGCTGAAGTTTAATGTCCCCAGGGCTATGAAGATTAAAAATTCCCATGTAATCAGAATAAAAGATCCGCCTTCAAGATTGCCTGAAAAGATAGATTTTCACCGAAAAGGATATGCTATAGGCTTTGTTGCCCACAAAGATTATTTTAGCTATCCGAACGATTTCAAGAAGGAAAAGCAACTTACTGAAAACCGGTTCAAGGAGGTTATTCTCAGAAATGCCTGGCTTTTAGGCAATTTAACTTCCGCAGGAATTATTCATTTTGCTCCCATCCCGCTTTTTCACAACAGGGTTCAGAGGAACCGAAGGAGAGATCGGGGCGTTTATGAATGGTTTCGGGCAGGAAGACTCGACCGATGGCTTGAATCCTGCCTGTTTCCTAATTTTGGTCTCACGGGCATCAGGGATTTTGAGCACCTGGTTTCTTTAAATGGCTATAACCTCTATCGTCATATAGGCAATCATTTTTTAAGCCTACTTCTGGTTGCCGGCAGTTATTTTCGCAATAAGGATGTCAGCAGGATCGGTTTTGATAAAAACGGCAAACCTGTTGACGCCCGTGATCTTTTCAACAGGCAGTTCTTTAAAGAAATTATCCAGGGAATTTTTCAAAATTATTATCATGGCTTTACAAAAACAGAATTTACAGGCGAGCTTCCTCTTAATCTTGACGAACTTACCTTAAGAATGATTGAAGAAATGGGTGTTGATCGTCATATGGAAGAAATATTTAGAGCCGCTGATCAGCAGGAAATGACTGATAAAGAGTTCAGTCGTTTTTTAAAAACCAGGGGATATTCTGATAAAGAAATCAATAATTTCCAAAGGGGAGAAAAAGATATCAGCATCCATAGCGGCCCGCATCTTGGTGAATTTAATCATGATATATCCCTGCCTGAACTCATTGAGGCAGTTGGGACAATGTCTGCTTTATGCGTTGCAGGAAAATATCTTGATAAGGTTGAAAAAAGATCTGAATTGAGTAACAATGCTCATGTTGCATGGCAGTGAGATGCGAGACCTTTGTAAAATGACACTTTTCGAAGGTCTCGATACATTTATCAATTTAAAGCGAAAGGATAGAAATCATGGCAAAAAAAAAGCAAACAGCAGGCAAGGAGGCACCTGAAAAAGCTAAAAAGGCTCCTGTAAAGGCAAAAAAAAAAGCACCGGCAAAAGCAAAGAAAACCTCAGCCCCCCTCAAGAAAGCTCCTGTAAAGACAAAAAAGGCTCCGAAAGCGGCAAAAGAGACACCATCAGCATCAAAGAAGACTCCACAACAAACAAAGAAAACATATTCCGTTTCCGAGTTCAGTAAGATGACCTATTTAACCGTCAATGGCGTGAATAAGTGGCTAAAAGAGGGCAAGCTAAATGGCGAAAAAGATGAAAATGGGAACTGGCTGGTTGACGCGGCCAGCCTTAACCTTCCGAATATGAAGAGGTTAATACGCTAAATTGTTTCTTGCATGTAGTCCGTTGTCAGTTGTGAAATAAAGAGACCTTTGCAAAACGGCACTTTTCGAAGGTCTCATAAAGATGAATTTCTTTTCTTATAATCCTATTAGCAATTAGATTTGATTTTCAATATAGTAACTGTTAAATCATCAACTGACAACTAAAAACGGATAATATACCAATTGTGTTTTATTTTCGTGTTTTTCTAATGAAATCCTTTACGTAATAGGGAAGCGTTTCATTAAGCAGATATTCTTTGAAGTCGTCTTCTGTTTTTTCCTTTGAAATACGCCACTCTTTTGCAGACTGAAAAAAAATATCATATTCGCTGCATTCCATAATTTTTGCCATTTTAAAGAGATACTCTTCATCACTGAAAGGTCGTTTTTGGGCAAACTGTTTGTCTAAATACTTAATTAGTTGAAAATAGAATATAGCAACCAGTGAGTAAACGACTATTTTCCAGTCTGAAAAAATATCGCCAAACATCGGCAGACCTCTTTGTATCTGATCTTTATCCTTTAATACTCCTTGGAAGCAGCATCTGATGAAGAGGACATATAGATTTCGGGTTTTGGTAAAGTGCTCCCGCAAAGGCAGCCATATATTTTCTGATATCACCCATATTTGAGATTTCATCAGCATAGCCCTGCTGGGCGCAATATACAGGCCTTGAGTAGTCGTGATATTCCTGGGCCATTTTGTTCATTTTATCTATTACCGGATCCAGATCCCTGCCGGCATCCTTTTCCTTAACCAGCCTGCGGGAAAAACTTGCTGCTGCTGCTGTTTCACCGTGCATTACGTAAACTTCCGTAGTTGCTATTCCAAGAGTAAAGGCATTATGCCGGTTTGCAGTGGGCCCACCCATGATATAATGTGCTGCTGCGGTCCCCTTTCTAAGCAGTATCAGCATCTGGGGAACGTCGGTTTGCTGTATGGAATAGATAAGGGCCTGCCCCAGTCCCAGAAGCTCTGCCTTTTCAGCAATGTCTCCCACGTCGATTCCTGATGTATCCTGGAACCAGACGATCGGTATCCGATCTCTGCCGCATAGGGTCACGAATTCGTTCATTTTGATTAGTCCCTGGCGGTAAAGCTTCCCGCCGATACCGGGATAGTCTGCATATTCCGGGTAATTTTCTCCCAGAAATCCCTGACGGTTGCCGATGCAACCAACTAGGTATCCATCGACTTTACATAACCCGGTA
>DAOWEJ010000109.1 GCA_030638575.1 Deltaproteobacteria bacterium
GCCTGGGCGCCTTATATGCATCCTGTGGTTGTTTTTATCATGTGCTGTTTAATTTTTGCAATTTCCCTGGAAAAGGCAGGAATTACAAAGCGACTCGGCTACTTTATAATTAAAAAGGCAGGCACCTCTGTTACCAAATTTACATTTATTATTGCAATCGGCCTTGGGATATCGTCGTCTTTTATGCACGATGCCGCTGCCTGTGCCATAGGGATTGTTACCATGCTTCCTTTGATGAGAGCGGTCGGCATAGAACCTCATACCAATACTGCAAAGTTTATGATGCTTTCACTTCCTATTGCCTGTTCGTGCGGTGGAATGGGAACACTGGTTGGTGGTGGACGATGTATGGTTTCTGCTGCTTTTCTCAAAGAATTCACCGGTATAGAGATTACATTTTTTGAATGGATAAAATATTGCATGCCGGCAGCCATTCTGACCGTTCCCATAGCGGTCTTAATAGTCTATCTTATTTACCGTCCTGATCCAAAATTCAAACTGCCGAAATTCGAGGAAGAAATAGGCCCATGGACACCCATGGAAAAAAAGACGCTGATCATCATCGGCCTGAGCTTTCTCCTGTGGCTGACAAAAGGATTTCACGGCATGCATTACTCTGTAACCGGAATGCTGGGTGTTGCCGCCCTGATATTAAGCGGTGTCTTAAAATGGGAAGATATTCACGAAAACCTTGAGTGGGGAACAGCCCTGTTTATTTTTGGCGGCGGTATTTCCCTTGGCCTTGCCATGGGCTATTCAGGAGCGGCTACTTATTTTGCCAACCTCTTTTTCCCGCTGGTGCAAGGTGGAGGATGGTTGCTTCTCTTTGCCGGTGTAGGTCTTTTTGGCGCTCTTGTTACCAATGCCATGGCTAACGTGGCGGCTGCCGCCCTTATTCTCCCCATTGTAATTCCAATGGCCATATTAGAGGGTGTAGATCCGACTGTGCTGGCATTATGCCTTGGTACTGCCACCTCCTTTGCCATGCTCCTGGTGATCGGCTGTCCGCCCAATGCCATTGCATACAGCTATCGTTATTTTAAGGCTGCGGATCTTACTAAGGTCGGAGTTGTTGCAACCCCTATTTTGCTGGGGGTTTTAATTTTGGTAGCCTCTGTATGGTGGAAAATACTGGGGCTTGTGTAAAAAAAATTGCTATTTTTTTAATAAAATAGTAATATCCAGAACTCGACATTTTGTTAAGAAATACGCTATTTTTATGGCCAAAAGCAATACGTTAATAATACATCAAGTTGCTTGTTACTGGATGCTGGATGCTGGATAAAAAACGAGTAACGAACAACCAGCAACAAGTAACGAGTATCAAGCAACCAGTATTCAGATATCGTAAATCACTTAACAACTTAACAAAATCTGAATTATGAAAACCTCTTTATATACAAGTCTTCAAAGAAAAATCATTGGCATTACCCTGGTGGTCTCTTTTGCCCCCCTAATTATTTTGGCTGTCACCATGTACTACCAGTTTGCTAAAACTTGTAAAAATAAAACCGAAGAACAGATAGAATACCGTGCCCTGGCACAGGCGGAATCCGTAGATCTGTTTTTAAAGGAACGTATTGCCATTCTCAGCGCCATGGCGGATACCCATACTTTCAATGAAATGATAGATGAAGAGAACCTTTCGAATATTTTTAACGTTATGAACTCAAGGGCGGGAGCTTTTGTTGATTTGGGTGTTATCGATAGTGCCGGTATGCAAAGAGTTTACGTAGGGCCATATAATCTTAAAGGTTTGAACTACTATGATCAGCCGTGGTTTGCCGATGTTATGAGCAAGGGGGTTTTTTTAAGTGACGTATATATGGGATTTAGGAAGCTACCCCATTTTATTATAGCTGTCCGTCGCAATGAAAACAATAAAAGCTGGATTCTCAGGGCAACCATAGATCCTAACATCCTTGAGGGAATCGTACGGCAGGCCCAGATCGGAAGCACAGGAGATGCTTATCTTCTCAGTAAGGAAGGCATTTTTCAAACAAATCCGAGATTCAAAGGTTTGATACTGTCACAGTCAAATTTGAATACCAGCCTGTTTGGCAGAAGAGTGACGGTTGTAGAACTTGAAAACAATGAAGGCAGAAAACTGCTCTATGCCGGAAGCTGGCTGAAGAACAGCAAATGGCTTCTTATCATCAACCAGGAACCGGCCGAAATGATGCAAAGTCTGTTTGCGGTTCGAAACGTAGAAATCACGATTATTGTCTTTGGTTTCCTGGCGATTATCATGACTACGATCTTTACTACACACCTTGCTGTGAGTCAACTGCAGCAGTCGGACGCAACGATGCAGGAACTAAACGCCCAGCTTGTCCAGTCGGATAAACTGGCGGCAATTGGTAAAATGGCTGCAGGAGTTGCCCATGAGATCAACAACCCCCTTAATGTCATTCTGCAGAAAACCGGCTGGATGGAAGACCTTTTGGAAGAAGAAGATATAAAGAAAAGCGAAAACTTAGAAGAATTTCAAACTTCAGTGCAAAAGATAGAAGAACATGTTGAGAGAGCGCGAAAGGTTGTTCACAATATGCTCGGGTTTGCCAGAAAAATGGAACCACACCTGGAAAATGTGGATATTAATGATACAATAAATCAGACTATTACCATTTTGGAAAACTATGCACGGACAAACAATATTGAAATCCAGGCAGATTTATCCGGCAAGCTTCCGATTATAGCAAGTGACCAGGCCCAGCTCCAGCAGGTATTTTTGAATCTGCTTACAAATGCCATTGACGCTATCGGCAAAGAGGGTTTAGTCGAAATAAAAAGCAGACGGCTTGATTCGCGAATATGTATCAGCATAAAAGATGACGGGCCAGGGATTCCGGCAGAAAAGCAAAAAAATGTTTTTGATCCTTTTTTTACCACAAAAGAAACAGGGAAGGGAACAGGACTTGGACTGTCTGTGAGCTATAACATTATAGAAAAAATGGGCGGTAAGATTCGCCTGAAAAGCCAGGTTGGAAAAGGCACAATCTTTACCGTTGAGGTGCCGATTGTAGCGCCGGAAAGGAAATAAAACAAAGGAGGTCGTATGCATTACTTCAATGTTTTAATTGTGGATGATGAAGAAGATTTTTTAGAAACCATTATAAAGCGTTTGAACAAACGGCAGGTCGATGCAAGTGGTGCCCTAAGCGGAGAGAAAGCCCTGGAACTGCTAAAGGAAAAAACCTTTGATGTAGTCATCCTGGATATCAAAATGCCCGGTGGTATGGACGGTATAGAGGCACTGGCGGAAATCAAAAAGATTCAGCCCCTTGCCGAGGTTATTCTGCTTACCGGACACGCTTCAGTGGAAACGAGTATTGAAGGGATGAGACTGGGAGCCTTTGATTATCTTTTAAAACCTATAAAGCTGGACGATCTTCTGAAAAAAATAGCTCAGGCGATTGAAAAAAAGGACGTTCACGACCAAAAGATTCGATCTGCCCAGATAAAGAAGCTGCTTAAATACTGGTAGTTTCAAAATTCAGTAAAAGAATTTTTATGCAAGCCCGAAGGATGCAAAGAAATGGATAAATTCAAAATATTAGTCGTTGATGATGAGACTGATTTCTTAGAGACAATTTTGGCCAGGCTAAAAAAAAGAAAACTGGATGCAACAGGCGTTACTAACGGGGAAGCTGCTGTAGATCTTTTAAAAAACCAGCTTTTTGATGTGGTTTTGCTGGATGTAAAAATGCCGGGTGGTATGGATGGTATTGAAGCCTTAAGGGAAATCAAGAGGATTCAACCCCTGGTTGAGGTTGTTTTGCTTACCGGACACGCTTCGATTGAAACCAGCATAGAAGGGATGAAGCAAGGTGCTTTTGATTACCTGCTAAAGCCGATGAAATTAGAAGAGCTTATGAGTAAAATGGCCGAAGCATTTGAGAAGAAGTCCAAGCATGATAAAAAAATTCGAGAGGCCGTGATAAAGGATCTAACACAACAACACGGCAGCACTCCCAGTGGGGAATAATAAGCAGTAGCTTAAATGCTGATAGCATCAAATTTTTTCAATATTGCTGAAAAGTCTATTGTATCACTATTGTGAGAAGTTCTACCAGGACCAGACGACGCGGCCAGCCTAATAATTTTTGTGCGAACCTAAGGGGAATAATTCAGTGGATAGGTTCAAGATACTGATCGTTGATGATTACACTTTTTATTTAGAGTCAATTGTCAAACGGCTAGAAGTAAGAAAATTGGATGTGACAGGCGTTACAAGCGGAGAGGCTGCGATTGATCTTTTTAAAAAACAACCCTTTGATGTGGTTTTGCTGGACATTAAGATGCCCGGAGGTGTGGATGGTATTGAAACTTTAAGGAAGATTAAGAAGATTCGACCCTTTACCGAGGTTATTCTGATTACTGCATACGCTTCCGTGGAAACGAGTACTGAAGGCATGAAGCAAGGTGCTTTTGATTATCTGCTGAAGCCGGTGAGATTAGAAGAACTCCTGAGTATGGTAATAGCAGCACTTGAAAAAAAGTCCAAGCATGATAAAAAAATCAGTGGCGCCATGATACAGGATCTAAAACGCCAAACCGGCAGCACTTCCAGTTGGGAAGAATAAGCAGCGTGGTTTACGGCTATCTGTCCGCAGGTGTTTCTTTCCTTATTATCCGCATTTTATATCTATATTTTGTATATATTGTCAGGAAAATTTAAATACATCAGGTTTCAAAACCAAAGCAAAAATACCGCATTAAGGCAGTATAAGGATGAGCATAACTAATCTGCTGGAAAAACCATTTTTATTTGTTGTTAATCATTTTTATGCAAATCTGCCACAACAGCTTCCTGAAAAGCGGCGCCTGCATAATTGCCGGATCATTTCACACAGGGGAGAGCATGATAATAAAATTATTTTTGAAAATACAATTCCGGCTTTTGACCTAATAAAAGAACAGGGTATCTGGGGCATTGAGTTGGATATCCGATGGACAAAGGATCTTCATCCGGTAGTATTCCATGATAAAAATCTTAAAAGGTTATTTCGCTCAGATATTGAAATCTGCCAGGTTACCTTAGACAGGTTAAAGGCGGAATTTCCTTTGATACCTTCTCTTTCGGAAGTGATCGGGCGATATGGTAAAAAATTGCATCTCATGATTGAAATAAAGGAAGAAAATTATCTTGATCCTGATTATCAAAACCGGCTTTTGCAAGATCTTTTTTCGCTTTTAGAACCTGAAAAAGATTTTCACTTTATCTCTTTTTCTCCGCAGATGTTCAAACTGATTAGCTTTGTTCCGGCAACAGCATTTTTTCCAATTGCCCAGCTTAATGTCGAGCAGTTTAGCGAAATGGCAATAAAGGAAAACTTTGGGGGAATTTTTGGACATTACCTGTTTTTGACGAAAGCATATTTGAAAAAACATCAAATGAGAAATCAGATTGTAGGTACGGGTTTTGTAGACTCGAAATACTGTTTTTTCCGCGAACTTAATAGAGGAGTAGAATGGATATTTTCCAATAAAGCTATAAAATTGGAGTCGATTCGCAATTCTTTTCTTGAAGTTTAGCTGCTTTGTAATAGTTCAGCCACTAAGGCACAAAGACACTAAGATTATAATATAAGGATCATCTCCCAAAGAGTTAGTCGATTGATCAGGGTTCAAGCTTTCAAGGGTTCAAGTGAAAATGACCGAAAAACAAATACATACAGAAAAATCCCTGACTCTTGGAACCGTCTTTTTATATAGACATACTTTGAAAATATTAAGGAGTAAGGGCAGAGAAGACGCAAGTGCTTATGTCATCTGTATCAAGCCGTTTGCATTCACTTGGACCCTTGACCCCTTGAATCCTCGAATCCTCTTCTCCAACTAATTTGGAGAAGAGCCTAATATAATTCATATCCTTCCTTCGAGCCTTTGTGTCTTAGTGGCTGAACTGTTGCGCTGATTTGCCTTGAATTTTTTCAAAGGTCTTACCATCTGATGAGCGCACTGCCCCATGTCAAGCCGCCGCCGAAAACCGGAAGACAGATAAGATCATTTTCCTTTATGCTTCCATCCCGAACAGCTTCATCAAGAGAAATTGCGCATGATGCCGACGATATATTGCCGTATTTATGAAGGGTTAAATAAAACCTTTCAAACGGAATATTAAGGGATTTGGAGATGTACTGGAACATTCTCAGGTTTGCCTGGTGCGGAATAATCCAGTTTATATCTTCTATCTTTGCATTGTTAAACCCGGCGGCCTCTTGTATAGATTCAACAAAATACCTTACCGCCACTCTGAAGCTGAGGTTGGCTTCAATCATGTTCAGGTAATGAAGACCTTTATCAACACTTTCATGTGAAATAGGTGTGGTTTTGGACCCACCCCCCGGCATCAGGAGATCCTGGCCATTAGCTCCATCAGTGTGAATGTGTGTTGATAAAATTTCGGAGCCCTCATCTCCTAATGACAACACTGCGGCTCCTGCTCCGTCACCCCACAAAATGCATGTATTTCGATCCTTCCAGTTAAGTGTGCGTGACATGACTTCGGAAGCGACCACAAGGATATGTTTAAAGGTCTTGTTTTTAAGATACTGTTCGGCTACATTAAGGCCGAAGATAAAACCTGAGCAGGCTGCCGTAACGTCAAATGTCACGGCCTGTGGGGCATCGAGTCTGGCCTGGAGCCAGTTGGCTGCCGAAGGACAGCAGGTATCCGGTGTAATAGTGGCAAGAATAATAAGATCAAGATCTTTGGCGGTCATTCCTGCCATGTCGAGAGCCTGTATAGAGGCTTCGTAACCAAGATCTGAAGCAGTGACATCAGGCTCGGCTATTCTTCTTTCACTAACACCTGTACGCTGAACAATCCATTCATCTGTTGTATCAAGACCCATTTCCTGCAAATCAAAATTAGTTAAGATTTTTGGAGGTAAATAAGATCCTGTTCCTAAGATTTTGAGGGTGTTCATTTCTTTTATGTATATCCTAACCTGTATAAGCTGGAGAAGCAGAGCGCTTTGCTTAAGGACAACTACGTTTGAAGAGCGCTTCGCTTAATGAGCACTTCGTTTGAGGAGCGCTTCGCTTTAGGTGGCCTTAAATCCGCAGCAGGCGGATGCTCCTCAAGGCCGTCAGGCCGCTCCTCAAGTCACGGAGGGGACGCTCTCCAAAGCCCGAAGGGCTGCTCCTCAGCGCTCTTGGCCGCTCAGCATTGCGAGGATTGATTTCTCCAATTAATTTTATCTACTTAAAAAGCACGAAAATAATTCTTAAGAACCCGGCCAATTCTAAGCGCCTAAACATACCTGTCAACAAGTTCAGCAATAAATTTCTCTACCCCTCGCTCTCCTTCATTTTCCTTAACCTCGGAAAGGAGGTTTTTTATTTTCTGATAGGTTGCCGGGTCTTTTTGCAGGTCGATTGTTGAACGATAGGCTCCACCACGACGGCCCACGCGGTAGATCAATCTATCGATTTCAGGAAGTTCTTGATATTCTCTTATTACATCCAGCATCTTTTCCTTATCCCCCGGAAACTTTCCTGATACTTCTTCAAGGAGGTTCATAATGTGATCGCTCGTTACAGTACTTGTTATCCCGTCCAGGGTATCGATAAAGAGTCTGATTTCTTCGGCAAGCATGTCATCGGTTTGCATAGTAAAGGAGCCGTCTTCTAATTTTTTATAAAGAGGCACCCGCGGCGGTACTCTCAGGCTGCGGAGGCGAATAAAGTGCGGATTAATCTGATTTAGTACTTTTGCCGTTTCTTTTGCATGTTCTTTCCACATTTCCCGGCCGCCGAGCCCGGGCATAACATACTCGGAGAGTTCCATGCCTGCTTGAATAGTCTTTTGACCTGCCTCAATATGCTGTGCACTGCTCACGCCTTTTTTCATAAGCTTAAGGAGCGGACCGTATCCGGTTTCAAGCCCGATATGTATCCTGTCGAGACCGGCCTGGCGAATCTGCGTTAAAGATTCTACAGATTTCCGCACCACTGTTCTGGATCTGGTATAAGTGGTTATACGAGTAATTTCCGGAAATTTTTCTTTTAAAAATTTTAAAACCTCTACCAGATCTTTTGTTCTCATAATCAGGTTATCTGCATCCTGTAGAAAACAGGCATTTGTTTTGTAATACATCCAGGCTGCTATGCTGCGATAACTGTCGCTATAATCGGGATGACTTAAAATATTGTTGATAACCTGGTCATTTACATCTCCGCTGTATCCAAGTTTCCACGAAAGAGCTTTGATATCATCGGCTATGTCCCGGGCTATCTGGATATCCTGTTTTATTTCTTCAACAGTACGTAGTGAAAATTTTCTTTTTTTATAAACCGGACAAAAAAGGCACTGATTCCAGGGACAGTTCCGGGTTATCCTTAAAAGAAGGCTGCGCGCCTCGTTAGGCGGTCTTATCGGTCCTTGTTCAAAACTGAAGTTGTTATCTGACATAAACTAAACTCCCTTTTTTATATTAACATACAAGTCGCAAAGGACGCAAAGAAATTTGCTTTTTTAAATTGTCGTGAGAGGCGACAATTTAAAAACTAAACTGTGTATTATAAACGTAATATATCTTAGAATGAGTATCTGAATTACACGTTTCTTTTTGTTTTCTGTCATCATAACGGAGAAAAACCATTAAACCATGCGTTCTGCGGCTTTGCGGTGAGCAGTGGATAATTAAAGTCTTTTCAGAATTGTGTATATATCATTAACAAATAAAAATTTCCAACGGAACTTTACTTATAAGCATAGCGCCTTGCTCAGTAGCCAAAAAAACGCTTTTGATGCCTGCTGAAAATTCGTTTTTAAAGACCATTTTGGATTCCAGAGCAAAGGTCGTTCCGGGCTCAATACGATCTTTTTCCCCTATGGCAATAATTGGATGCTCTATCAGCTCGAGCCCGACTCCGTGGCCAATGAAGTTAACCTTGTATCCGGGAGGACCAAGATAGGGTGCACTGTATCCCAAAGATTCCGCTGTTTCAACCGAGTGATGAAACAATTCGCCAAAGGTAATGCCGGGTTTTACTATTTCCAGTACAGCATTGTGTATATCTATGGCAGCCCGGCAGGCATCCATAGCTCGATCAGGCATAGAACCGATGGCAAACATCCTTGTTTCATCCATGTGAAAACCATTTAATACCGACGGTAAATCGATTATGATCGGTTCATTGGGGGTAAGGAGTTTATTACGTCCGCGGCTGAAAGGAGAGTTTAAAGAGCCCACCAGACCGCAATTTGTTCCCCTTAATATATGCCAGGGGTATCCTTCGGTTTGAAAATCACGAATCCGCAGCTTAGCTCCATGTCCAAGTTTTCTGGCAAAAGTTTCATACATGCCGGCAAATTCCATCTCAGTCAGTCCAGGACGGATAGCAGTTTTCATATATTCAAATGTTTTTTTTGAAAGTTCCGCTGTCCTTTCCATTTGCTCGATTTCCCAGTCGGATTTGATCATTCGGACATTATGGATAAGGGTGGAGCCGTCTATGTATTTATCAATATGAAAAAGACTTTTGTAAAAGTTGAAATCCCTTACCGGCAAAACATCAAATTCAAAGCCTATTTTGCCGGGTAAATTTCCGTAAAAATCAGATATGAGACCCGGAACCTCTTTTATAGATTTGATTTCAACAACATTTTTTAAGGAAGTCTCCTCCTGGGCTCTTGGCATGTAACGCTTTATAAATAACAGCGGCTCTCCTTCGGCAGGCATATAAAGATATCCGTTTTGGGCCGTACCAGAGAAATAGAAGAGGTCTACACGCTGGACAATGAAAAGCCCGTCAATTCCGCTTTTTTGCAATTCTTTCTGTATTATTGCTTTCCGCCGAATGATTTCGCCGGAAGGGACTTTGAATTTATTCATAATATTTTTTCAATTACGATTATAACATTTTAGCGTTTTGAAAAGCCGCATTCAGATAATCCGCCTGAGGCGGATCACCTGAATGCTCATTTGGGTATATTTTTCAATGGGCTAAATTAATACTTACGATTCTATTCTCTGTATTTTATATCTTTTATTATTTACCTTGATTAAGTATATGTCATTATCATATTCCATATAATCTGATATTTTTATCATACTTCGCTCTGTAAACTTTATAAATTCTTCTCCGTCCTGCATGTATAAGTTGTCTTCTCTTATGAACAGTTTTTTCGGATTTAGCTTTATCTGCTTTTTAGTATTTGATACAAGAATTATATCTTTATTTTTTATAACATTAAAAACGAATAATGCTGTATCTTCATATTGGAAATAGACTTTCTCTTTATAATTTTCATTAATCTGGCTAAGATAGTAGCCATCCGAGTCTTTCCTTATTGATGAATGAAAGTAATCTATTATTTTCCTGTGCTGGAATTCTCCGTGTTTATTGTGCCAGCGGCCATTCTTGTCAAGCCAGAATACAGCCTTTTCTTTTGGAATTACGATTTCTTTAAGTTCTTTTGTCATAAAAGTTATGCAGGTTAAAGGGTCCAACTAAATTATATGAAGGCCACTGAATTGTCAATTTAGTCTAATTTGCAAAACAGCGCAATAATTTTCGTTTTTATAGTACATTGAACTATGGTATGAATAATTTTTGGGCTTTACAAACTGTCAAATAAATCGACATCATAGGCAACCCCGTTCCTGTTTCAAGACGAATACTGAGGCTCGTATATTTAAAACAAGTTCAAGGAGTTGAGAACATGTAGCATCGGGCAGGGTGTTTGGCATAAAGGTTGCTTCAATGTATGGTATCTGAAGAAGCGGTTGCCCAGGGAGCGAGACCTTTGCAAAACACTCCTTTTTGAGGTCACCGGCGAGCTGCTGTGCAATTATTACTTCAAAAGATATGGTGTCGACACAAAGGGGGGTGCGTTATCCCGGACTTATATCTTACAAAACACCGCTCGGAGGCGGGACCACCGATTATGCCGTCGAAATTTACTTCGTGGCCATTCGTTACAAAAAATACTGCTGTTACGTGAAACGGGGATGGGAACAACATTACGATCTGGAATCCATGACACGCGACATGCTTGACAACATATCCAAAATGCGGCAACAGGAAACCACCTGATGCAGATCGGATTCCGGGCAATATTAATTCGGAGGACAAACCATGAGCATTTCAACGCTGGAACAGCACCTTTTAAATAAACTGGAAGACCTTGAGAAAAGAGGCGCACTCAAGGGTCGGGAAAAGGTGATTACCGCCGTCAAGCAGGCCGAGGCCCCAAAAGGCCCGCGTTACCTGATCGAAGGTTATGGAAATAAAGAGTTTCTGTGTATGAACTCCAACGCCTACCTAGGCTTGTCCCTGCGAGATGAGGTCATTGAGGCCGAAGAAAACTCCGCCAGAGCATTCGGGGCCGGTCCGGGGGCGGTCCGGTTCATCAGCGGCACCTACAGGCCTCACGTTGAACTGGAAGGAAAGCTGGCTCGTTTTCACAACCGGGAGGCGGCTATGATCTTCAGCTCCGCCTACGGGACTATGATTGGTGTGATTACCCCGCTTATCGAAGCGGATACAATTGTTCTCAGTGATGATCTCAACCACAACTGCATCATCAACGCGATTCGCCTTTCCCGTCCGAAAGACAAGGCCGTATACAGGCACCTGGACATGGATGACCTTGAACAACACATCCAGGCGGCAGAAGGCCGGTGCCGTCACCTTATTATTGTCACCGACGGGATATTCAGCATGCGCGGCGACCATGCACCCCTGGACAAAATATGTGCGATAGCGTTAAAATACGAGTCTCAGTTTGAACGCGGTATCACAACAATTGTGGACGATTCACACGGCGTTGGGGCTTTCGGGGAATCCGGACGCGGAACAGAGGAATATACCGGCGCTAAAGGCATCGATATAATTGTGGCCACCCTGGGTAAATCCCTGGGCGTCAACGGCGGATACATCGTTTCCGGTGCTACAACTATTAACTATTTGCGGGAAACTTCTCCCTTTTACGTATATTCCAACCCGATTACTCCTGCCGAAGCATCTGCAGCAGTCAAGGCTCTGGGAATTCTGGACAGTAAGCAAGGTCGAGAGTTGCTGGACAAACTGAGGCGACTGACCCGCAGATTTGAAAGGGGGCTAAAGGCCTTTGGTTACGAGATCATTGAAAGCGAGCACCCGGTGGTTCCCCTTATGATCAGGGACACGCATGAAACTGCCGAGATTGTTCGGCATTTAACTGAAAACGGAATACTGGCTACAGGGCTGAATTTCCCCGTTGTCCCGAAAGGAGACGAAGAGATCCGATTTCAAGTTTCCGCAGACCACACGGAATACGATATTGATTATGTTCTGGAAGTTTTGAGAAACTACCGTTATAAATAAACGAGGGGTCGGGGAGTTTCTTCCCAAAGGCCATTTTTCTGAACCCTTATAGTTTCTTTGATTATCAGCGGTCCGTCTGAGGAACAACCCTATAGCCCGTACGATCTTTAACAGATGAGACCAGTGCCTCGCAGCCGCCCCCTATCCTTTGCGTAAAGCCCATACAGGCAGAGACGATCATTGCCGCCGTGGTAATCTGTCTACTGGGGCTGGCTTAAATCTAATCTCAGCGAGATAGCTGCCGTAGGTCAATCACCTGATAATATTGTTAAGGATCATACGGGCTATAGGGTTGTTCCTCAGACGGAAAGAGAAGAGATTGAAAAACTCCCCGACCGCTCAAATAAACGGTAAAATTGATGGCGTCGTAAAAGGTCCTTAAAATGTTATGCCAGTGTGAAAACAGGAGAACGAATATCGCCACAGGCATATACATCTCCTTTGACAACTTGAGTGCTGATGCTGACTTCACGGCCCATCAACTCCATGCCGGCTTCGTCAGGGTCCACGCCGTTAAGATTTCCCATCAAACACGCGCCTGACCCTGTTTCGACCAGAGCAACTATGTAAGGCGGTGTCATACCTTCGGGAGCGACACGGATGACGGTGAATGTTCGCAGGATCCCGGTTTTATCGATTTCCTTTATGGTCAGGTT
The DNA here is from genome assembly GCA_030638575.1 of Deltaproteobacteria bacterium. Taxonomy (GTDB): domain Bacteria; phylum Desulfobacterota; class Desulfobacteria; order Desulfobacterales; family JAUWMJ01; genus JAUWMJ01. The sequence continues at coordinate 12,981 of DAOWEJ010000109.1, forward strand.
CCAACCGCCACATTCCCGGCAAACAGCCTGGGGGGGAACGGTGGAGGCGCCGCAGTCTTCACAATGCAGGCCCAAGAGCCGACCCAGGCCCATGGCTTCCTGATACCGGTTGAATGTCAGTGGGCTTTTCATGATTCGCTCCTTAAAATAAGATTACAAACTGTGCCCAAATCTCCGCCAAGGGTATCGACAAGGCCGATTTTTGCCCCTTTAACCTGGCGGTCGCCGGCTTCCCCCCTGAGCTGTTCCACAATTTCAGTGACCTGTGCCGCACCGGTGGCGCCGATGGGATGTCCCTTTGCCTTGAGGCCGCCGGACGGGTTTACTACGACCTTGCCGCCGAGCCGTGTTTCTCCCTTTGTAGCCGCGTCGTAACCCTTGCCGAATTCGTAAAATCCAAGACTTTCAACAGCTAGAATTTCCGCAATGGTAAAGCAGTCGTGCAATTCGCAAACATCAATCTCTTTCGGAGAGATGTTTGCCTGGCTGTATGCCGCCTGCGAAGCGACTTCTCTTGCACGAACCCTTGTTAGATTTTTTTGCACGTATAGCGGTCCTGCCGACGCCTGACCCATACCGGCAATGTATATAGGCTTTTTCACGAGTTCTTTCGCTTTTAAGGCATCCATAATCACGACCGCCGCTGCTCCGTCGGAAAAGGGACAGCAGTCAAGCAGCTGAAGGGGATCTGCAACCATCATACCGTTTAAGACCTTGTCGGTATCGATTTCCTTTTGAAAATGCGCCTTGGGATTCTTTGCGCCGTGATAATGATTTTTCACGGCAATCTCCGCCATGTGCAGTTTCAGCTCTTTTATGTGAATATGGTAATTTGCCGCATACAGATAGGCTGCCATGGCGAATACACCGGGAAAAGTAATTCCTGTTGGGCTTTCATACAGGGCATGGGATGCCATGGCAAAGGTACGTGTTGCAAGGGGCGTGCTCATGACAGTGGCTCTTTCAGTGCCGCCTGCCAAAACCATATCATACACGCCGGCGCCGACGAGCAATGCTGCATGTCTAATTGCCACCGTTGCAGTGGCACAGGCGCTTTCAAATCGAGTGGCCGGTGCCGAAATTGGAAGCCCTATCGCGGAATGGGCAAAAGGCGCCATATGTAACTGCCCCTCCTCAAACCCGCCAAGACAATTACCGAAAAAAAGAGCCTGGATATCCGCAGGTTCAATATTTGAATCGGCAATTGCCGTCAGCGCCGCTTCGCTGAACATTTCGATGTTGGTTTTTTCGGAAATACCGAACGGAGTCATCCCCACACCGGCAATTACTACTTTTCGCATACTAAACTCCTCGACGGTCTCGTAAAAAGTCTCATCAACTCCTTGAGATCTCTTCTTTTTCTAAAGAGATGAAAACCCATGGGGTTATGACGGTTTCGTAAAAAGTCTCCCGCTTTAGTTCAGCGGGACGTTGTGCTGCATTTCGTAATCATTGAACGTACGATAAGTACGCCTCATGATTATCCCGCTTTAGCGGGACACGCCCTTCTTGTCCCGCTGCTTTTTAACGGGGGAATTTGAACTTTCAAATAACAAAATCATAACTTTTTGATATGATTGATAAGTTATTTTCTGTTGCAGTGCCGCAAAGGGGTTTTTGAACATCGAATGCTGAACGTTGAACATCGAATGATGAAATCGCTTCGCTCCATCAGTTTATAAATCGGCAGAATACATTATTCAAAATTCGACGTTGGACGTTCGGTGTTCGATGTTTATAGCCTTAATTGCGATGTTTTAAACCCTTTTCAAATAACTAAATTACAATCTTGATATGACTGACAAGTTATTTTCGGTTATAGTGCCAAAACGTGGCGTATTATAGCTTTTCACGAGTTCATCATACTTAGGTTTCGGGTCTATTTTGTCGCCATTCGAATGGCAGAATCCAGCCTGATTGTTTCGCCGTTTAAAATCGGATTTTCAATGATATGCTTGGCTAAAAAAGCGAATTCCAGCGGCTGTCCAAGCCGCTTTGGAAAAGGGATAATAAGGTTAAGGGCTTCTTTTACCTTTTCAGGAAGCCCGGCCATCATGGGGGTATCAAACAGGCCTGGAGCAATGGTCATCACCCGGATGCCGTAATCGGCAAATTCTCGGGCAATGGGAAGAGTCATTCCGACAATGCCCGCCTTGGACGCACTATATGCGGTTTGTCCGATTTGACCTTCAAACGCAGCAATCGAGGAGGTGTTGATTACAACGCCTTTTTCTCCATCGGCATTAGGGGAATTTGTGACCATTTTCTCTGCTGCCAGGCTAATCACGTTCATGGTTCCGCAAAGATTGATTTGCAGAGTTCGATTGAACAGGTCCATGGACATGGGGCCTTCCTTTCCAAGCACCTTTTCCGGAATTCCTATGCCTGCGCAATTGATGGCGATGTGTATGGTTCCAAAGGTCTCTATGGTTTTAGAGACGGAAGCTTTCACCGAGGATTTATCAGCCACGTCGGTCTTGCAGAAAATCACTCCATCTCCCAGTTCGTCAACTATTTTCTGTCCATTATCCTGCGCTAAGTCAAAGATGGAAACCTTTGCGCCGTCATTTACCAGTTGGCGTACACAGGCCTCTCCGAGCCCGGAAGCGCCTCCGGTAACAATCGCGATGCATCCGTTTATTTCCATATCTTCCTCCCAATTATTTGACCTTATTTTAAAATCTTGGTGATTTGAATCAAGGTAAGTAAAACTCACTCAATTTGAACTGTTCTGTCAAGCGCTTTTTTACAAATTGGAATTTTTAAAGTGAACGGAATTTGAGACCAGGATATAGTATTTTTCTTTAACCGTTAAAATGGTTTTTCTTGACACGAATAAAAGAATCATAGCCGTTTTTTGGCAAAGACCCGGACAGAGGGAGGTATAATATTACCAAAGCCGTTTATTTGCAAAAGCATGCCCTGAACCTGATTTAAGATATCGTTCAAATTCAACTGCTTTTGATTTATCTGAGAAGGCGAGGTGGGTGACAAGCATCCAAGGTTTATATTTGGAAGTGTGAGATGATTGGCCGTTAATGATTGTTGATGAGCGGGATGTGGCAATTACAATCGCTTTTTAGCGAAGGCGCGACCAGATTTAGTTTTTAGATATCTTTCGAAATCCAGAGCTTTTTGTCTGTCCGTAAACGCAATGGCTGTTTTGATACGCCAGGGTTTATATTTGGAGGTATGGGGATCTTTTCCCGAATTGTGATCTTTTAGTCTATTTTCTATATTTTCTGTAAAGCCAATATAAAACCGATCGGTGTTAATTTTTGATTGTAAAATGTAAACGTAATAAAAGGTAGGCTTTTCCATGTATTTTTAAATAATTCAATTTGGCGGAAAAATCAATTAGGTTGGTCCGTCTTCGATATAACTTCGACGCGACAGGCGTGCCGGGTCGTAGCTGAAGCGAAGCAGAATATGAGATAGCATCGGGATGGCCCGTCTTCGCCTTATGGCTTCGCCGCGGCAGTCTTCGCTTGGCGCTTCGCTTAAGCGAATGTTTGACTGGCGTGCCGAGTCGTAGCTGAAGCGAAGCAGAATTTGTGCTGTCATCGGGATGGCCCGTCTTCGCCTTATGGCTTCGCCGCGGCAGTCTTCGCTTGGCGCTTCGCTTAAGCGA
>DAOWEJ010000067.1 GCA_030638575.1 Deltaproteobacteria bacterium
ATACGATTGAGTTATTTCAACATTTTCGGACTGATTGACGATAAAACCTACATGGGGCTCACATTCGACAACATTGTTATAATTCTTGCCTTTGTGTTTTCGTTTGAAGGTTTTTTTAATCATAAAGTTTTTTCAATAATCCTTTATGCATTATTGATGGTTTTTATGGTGTTTAATTTAGCACCTATACGAACGCCTAAATTTGCTGGAAAATGGTTTTATGTTCTTATAATCTACACCTTGGTATTGACAGTTATCTACGGTTGGATGCAGTGGAACAGAGTTTAACAAAATGAACAAATATCGACCACTCAGGGAATGTATATCGAGAAATGATAAAGAGTTAATAATTTACGGGACAGATAATTTTTCACAATTCCCTCGACGTGATGCATCTGTAAATTCAAAATTCGACAGAGCCCTCCCAGTGGCCTGCCGGGATGATCTGGTGGTTTTACGCGGAAGACTGGACCTCGAGTATCTCAACTGGCTTCATTCACATGGTCTTGGCCCGGATTATGTTGTCCAATATAAGGCTCAGTCAAGGGAGATGACTCTCTCGGAACTTATCGTTAATAATCCCGAACCCATCAAAAAGATAATTCAAAAGACCGGCAGGAAACCGGTATACGTTCCATGGTTTTCAGGGCATATGGAAACTGAAGCCGCAGAAGCTCTTGGTGCTGATCTTTTCGGGGCATCTGAATCCGCTACATTAAAATATAATGACAAGGCCTCTTTTAAGACTATATGCCGCCAATTGGGCATACCTGTTGTTGAAGGCAGTTTATTTGAAATGTGTCCTGAAAAAAGTGAAAATTGCCTTGAAATGGAAGAGGTGATTAACAGCTATCTGTCGACATACAAAACTGTTATTATCCGCGGCACTCTGGGTGAAGCCGGCATGTCGTTATACAAAACTAAAGGCAATGATATTTCCATCTTGTATCGGCAAATAGCAAATAGAGGCGAAAAGGTGGTTATCATTGAGCCTTTTCTGAACGTTGTTTCTTCTCCGACCGATCAATGGGTAATCGGAAGAGATGGAAAAATAACCCCTCTTGGAGTGCGGGATCAAATATGCGAAAGGGGCATGGTACATATAGGTACCATCAAAGGAGAAAAAACCTCACCAGACGTTTTAAATTACATCACAGAGACATCTATGAAAATTGTAAACAATATGGCTGAATTCGGATATAGGGGTGTGACCGGTATCGATTATATTGTGTCGGATGATGGTATATTTCCCGTTGAAAATAACGCTCGTTTTAATGGTTCCACTTATGTGAGCATGATCGCAGACAACATTGAAAAATTGACATCCCCCATTCCATACTGGAAATTTATAAAGATAAAGACAGCCCCATGTTCATTTCTTGAGCTCACTGAACGCATTAAAACAGTACTTTATGACGGTAATAAATTAAATTCCGTTTATCCTTTTAACTGTGATGCATTACCAGAAACAGGCAATTTTGCCGTTATACTCTTAGCCCAAAACTTGGATCAGATTTTCAACATGGAAGAATTATTGAAAGAAATGGGAGTTAAAAGGGACTGAGTAAACCCATACATCAAGGGATTGACATAGAGAGCATTCATAGCCAGAAGATAACAAATCAATACCGGACATTTAAAATCGGTTGAGAATTTTATTAAATTCTCAAAAGATATGAATGCGTTAGCTCAAGCAATTGATGCTTATGGGCATATAGTCTATTCAAACAAAATAAAGTGTTCATCTTTAACCCTGCAGGAATTATACGAAAGGCATCCGAGGAATGATTTTCTGAAATATAAAATAGCTCGATGCTTGAGTGGTATTCACGATGAGTGGGCGAAGTTATTTTTATTGGAGATAATACAAACAGGTTGCAAAGGACTACGGTTAGAAGCTTTACGTAGCTTGCTACTTTTAAAAATAGAAATACCAGGTAATATTCAAAATGGCTTTTCAGCTGAGATGCAAAAACTTGAGTCTTTCTTGAAAAAAGAAGCTAACAAAAAAATCAGGCCGACAAGGGCCTAACCGCTGTTGAGTTTACGGCTCCAGCGGCCTTTACAGGGCTCCGCTTGCGCTCCACCTATCAAAGCCGGTGTGAGTAAAATGGGTGAAGTCTGCCTTTGACTCTTTCTAAAAAAGATTAAAGTCAAAGATAGACTTGATCCGTTGGTCCTGATTTCGTGATTGAGGATATTGACAATGCTGACAGGAGTTGGAAAAGGGAGTGGATGAAATAATAAATAACTCATTACAGCGCGACGATAAAACTAATTGGAGGCTAAAGGAACTGACTAAGCTGGCGTGCCGATCAGGCGCAAGTGGTGCCACGGCCATTTCCACAAGTGACATCTCAGTTGAGGACGATTTGGCGAAGCTGTGCCGGGAACCTCGATGTGAAAGTTACGGGCTGTCGACCAGTTGTCCGCCTCATGTTTCGGGGCCATCCGGGTTCCGGGAATTGCTGAAAAAATTTAAGCATGCAATAGTTATTAAGATCGATGTCCCTTTAGAAATCCTGCTTTCCAGTGAACGTAGCGATATAATGAAACTGCTTCATGAAATCGCTGCCGGTATCGAACAGGCAGCCGCAAAAACAGGGTATTTCAATTCAAAAGCCTTTGCCGGCGGTTCCTGCAAAAAGATCTTTTGCCGGGATCATAAAGGCTGCCGTGTGCTGACAGAAGGCGGCGAGTGCCGGAATCCTCGACACGTCAGACCGTCCATGTCCGGCTTCGGTATCAACGTGTCCGAGCTGATGCACATCGCCGGATGGACTATGAACAGGAACACCTTTAAAGCCGACCCGGACAAAGCCTCAACGGCACCGATTTGCGGGCTGATCCTGATTGGATAATATAACCGCTTCAACTCGGATATGAAAAGGAGAATGAAATGCCGCTAGTTAAAATCAGCTTATGCAAAGGGAAATCACATAAAGAAAAGAAAGCCTTAATGGATGCAGTACATTCCGCTTTAGTGGATTCTTTTGAAATTCCTGAAGGTGATAGAAATCAAAGAATAGTTGAATTTGAGCCAGAGAACTTTGAATATTCAGAAGGAAAAACACAAAATTTTACTATAATCGAAATGACAGTATTTCCGGGCAGAACAATTGCTGCAAAGAGAAAGCTTTATAATAAATTGGTGGAAAACCTCCAAAAATTAAACATACAGCCTAATGATATTCTTATTGTTCTTCAAGAACCTCCTCTTGACAATTGGGGAATTAGCGGTGGTCTTCCAGCCAGTGAAGTAGACATTGGCTTTAAATTGGATGTGTAACTTATTCTTGGCATTATCTATGTAAGGAAGTAGTAAGATGATTATTACAATATGGAATGGCCAATCTTTTGATACTGAAAAGGATCTTACCGCAGCTGAGCGTCATATTCTCCAAAAGTTGTTTGCCTGGAAATCGATGGTAAATACTCTTGAAGAGTTTAAAGAAAAAAAAGAGCGAGCCCTAAAAATGGGGTGGAATAATTCAGGTCCTGTAAATGAGAGTCATTCTTTAAGAATGATCATAAATGATTTGGAAAAAGAGATAATTTTGCGGCTTAATGGTTAGTCCAAAAATATTTTTAATTCTCAGGCTATTTAGAAAAAAGCAAATCCGCTGTAGGTGTGATTATGAATATCCCAACAAATAAGAACAAAAACTGGATAGCCGGCCTGTTAATAACTGGTCATGTGGGTAAAATGGTTTAGATAACGGCAAACTTTTTACGACAGGAATATTATGTACGAAGAGATTTCTAATGAGAGGAAAGCCTTTCTGGTTATAGACTACAGTCGTGGATTCATCGAATACTGTCAGTTCAAAGCGGAAATTATAAAGAAGGGTTATTTTCAGTCCAGAGTCAGGATCGAAGAGCATCATCGGCAGCAGGACGGTTTTATCCATGCAGGTGTAATGGCCACCATGGCCGATCACACGGCCGGTTATTCTGCCTTTACCACTGTTTCTAAGGATTTTCAGATCCTGACTATTGAGTTTAAGATAAACTTTCTAAGGCCTGCCTTTGGTGACGCCCTGGTCTGTCGCTCCAGGGTTATAAGAGAAGGCAGCCGGATCGTAATATCGGAATCCGAGGTCTTTGATATCAGGGGTGAAGAGGAGACGCTGGTAGCCAAAGCTATGGTCACTCTTATGGTTGTTAACAAGGAGAAGCTTGTTCAAAAGGGTTGACGGTATCTATTCCGCAACCACTTTTGCTGCATCGGCTGAAGGTTTCTCATCAATTTTCATGCAAGATTCAGGTAGTTATCCCTTGAGAGCTTTCTTAGCAATTTGTGCTTCAGGTGAGTTAGGATATTTTGAACAGATCACCTGAAGGATTCTTCTCCAGCTATCGGGCATCCCTTCCAGCTTGTAACAGTTTGCAAGTTTCAGCAGTGCCGTGGTTATGCCCGGCAGGTCCGATTTCTTTTTCAAGAGGATGGCCAGTATTCTTTTAGCGTTTTCAGAGTGTCCTGTTTCCATGCAGATTGTACTCAGGCGAAGATAAAGTTCAGGTGATAGTTTTGCCCGCTTTGAAAGGCTAATGTATTCTTTGTAGATATCGTATGCCGTTTTCTGGGATTCGCTGTTTTGACTGAGCAGGGAAAGCAGCTTTTTTGCTGTTTCATGAAACCGTTGATTTTCCGGGTCCTGTTTTTCGACATTAAAAAGATGTGTCAGGGCACTGATATTATAAGGGTCTTTTACGAGAACTTTCTTAAGAATTCGGCGCCCTTCTTCCATATCAAGTTCACTTATACTGTTCAGCGCTTTTTCAAGCAGGGGAGGAATTTCGTCTTTAGGTTCCTCCATAAAGATTTGTTCATCGAGGGCTCCAGGAGATTTGAGAATGATAAGCCCCATGATAGCTCCCCCTGCAAGTCCGCCGATATGTGCTACATAAGCTACATGGCTGACTTCACTGAAAAAGAGTTGAAATAATTCATTTCCTATCCAGATTGGCAGAAGGATAATTGCCGGAATCTTCACATAGTTAAAATAAAATCCAAGGGAATAAAAGATATTAACCTTCTTTTTGCCAAAAAGTACCGTAAAGGTTCCCATGAGGCCTGCGATGGCTCCGGATGCACCAACTAAAGGAACAGTACTTTCCATGTAAATCAGCCAGAAAAATCCTACCGAAAGAAGGCCTCCGATAAGATAAACTCCGGTATAAAGAATCCTGCCGCATCCCAGTTCAAGAATACAACCGACAATCCATAGAAATATCATGTTGCTGAGCAGATGGCCAAAGCCTGCATGGAGAAACATATATGTAAAAGAAGTTAAAGGTGCTTTATAAGCAGGTCTGAAACCGTATTTAATAAATACAACTCTGGATAGCTTTTCTTCATAGTTATTTCTAAGGCCCTTCCATTTCGCATATTCCGGATCTTCACGGGATATTATTTCCTCGCTGTGAAGCTTTTGGGTAAAGTAGGAATCACTGTCCATTTCCATGTGGTAACGGAATAGAGTTTCTTCGTCCATTTGATCAGGTTGCAGGAAATCGGAGGTATCCTCAGATTTTTGTTTTACGTACTCTATGTAACGGGTAACTTCAATTTCAGCCAGCCCGGAGTCAAAATAGTATTCTTCAGCCTGATAAAACATTTGTCTTTCACCGGACTGCAAGAAAAAGAAAACCAGGCAATTTATTAAGATAATACCAATAGTGATGACAGGGGGATTGCGCCAACTGATTTTTCCGGCCAGGGGTATGATGAACATATGAAGTCTCTTCTATCTCTGTAACTACCCAGGTATTTAGGTTAAAGGCTGAAGGCTGAAGTATTTCAACCCTCTCGCAACGCTCGAATCGAGCCATTCAAGACCTTCTCGATTTCGACTATCTTCGGATTCTCGTAAGCTCGCTTACGCAGTTATCTACCTTTTATCAATTGGTAAATAGTCCATTTCTGTCGGTCCGGTATAAATCTGACGGGGACGACTGATTTTCCAGTTAGGATCATCCATACTTTCCTTCCACTGGGCTATCCACCCGGGCAGCCTGCCGATGGCGAACATGACGGTAAACATATTTGTAGGAATGCCTATGGCGCGAAGAATGATACCGCTATAAAAATCGACGTTCGGATAAAGATTGTGTTCAATAAAATAATCATCTTTTAAAGCGGCTTCCTCCAGCTCCTTTGCCAGATCGAGAAGGGGGTCGGAGATTTTAAGCCTGGGGAGAACAGTATCACACATCTTTTTCATGATTTTTGCGCGGGGATCGTAGGTTTTATACACACGGTGTCCAAAACCCATCAGCCTGAACGGGTCCTTATTATCCTTAGCTCTTTCAATAAAAGGAGCAATCTTTCCGCCGCTTTCTGCAATATCAGCGAGCATCTCAATGACAGCTTGGTTTGCGCCTCCGTGGAGCGGACCCCAGAGTGCGGCAATACCGGCAGAAATGGCTGCATAAAGGGTAACCCTTCCGCTTCCGACAATCCTTACCGCTGATGTTGAACAGTTTTGTTCATGGTCTGCATGGAGAATCCAGAAAACTCGCAAAGCATTAACGACCTCCTGGTCAATTTGATAAGGTTTGACAGGTGTATCAAACATCATATTAAGGAAATTTTCACAATATGCCAGGTCGGGGCGAGGGTAAACAACCTTATGTCCTCTCGACATTTTATAAGACATGGCCGCCATAGTCCGGGTTTTAGCAAGAAGGCGGGTGACCGTAATGTTAATTTCTTCCTCTAAGGTCTGAAGTTCCGGGTAAAAACTTCGTAAAGCATTAACCATTGATGAGAGTATGCCCATGGGGTGAGAGGCCCTTGGAAAATTATGGTAAAACAGTTGCATGTCCTCATGTACAAGGGAATGGTCATTTAGCATGACGGAAAATTTGTTAAGTTCCTTTCGGGTTGGCAAAACACCGTTAATCAGAAGATAGGCAGTTTCTTTAAAGCTTGCATGCTCGGCAAGCTGTTCAACAGGAATGCCGCGATAACGCAAAATCCCCTTTTCGCCATCCATAAAGGTAATGGAGCTTTTACAACTCCCAGTATTGGCAAATCCGGGATCGAGCGTAATAAGCCCGGTCTTCTGGCGGAGCTTTGAGATATCGATGGCTTTTTCACCTTCTGATCCCATAATTACAGGAAGCTCAAATGTTCTTTCTCCATACACAATCTTTACAAATGCAGTCATGAATCTTCCTTTTTATGCCGTGTTATTTCAACATAGAAATGCTTTAACTATGCGGGATCTGAATTAAAGCGATTTTAAAAAAAATGTTGCAGGCCTGAATAAGCTGGCACTATGCATCAATTTGTCCCTTAGGTCAAGAAATCCGTTATCTTTGTTTTTGTTTTATGCTCTATTAACAATGATGAACTGCGGCGGGTATCCAGGCGTTAAAATCACTTTTTCCGAAACCGTCAAATATATGGCATTTAACTCACTGAATTTCAACTCTCCATGGAGTTGCACCAGGCTGTGAATTTATTGTTTTTATCTGTGATATTTCAGTGCCTTTCCGTGGTAAACATTATGTAAAACTTTTCCTATAATCTCTTAATTTAGGAATTTTATTCCCAACGTCATGGACCGGGAAAAGGTATATTTGAGATAACTATTTGAAAACTATGACATAAATATAAAATCAAAAAATTGGTATAAATTTTGCATTAGACTAGTTTTAAAACATGTTTGATACTCATGCTTTTCGGACTCCAAATATAAAAGGAGAGACCTTTGAAAAATGTTCAATTTCGAAGTCTCCGCTTATCTGGCATAGTTCAAGGCGGACGAAATTTTTAACCGGAGGAATACATTGAGTATTTTGAGGATAGCGCTGAAGCTTCACTAAAGTGCCAAAAATTGAGTCCAACGCAGAAAACTGCCAAAAGGGGACGTTTTGCAAAGGTCTCAAGGATAAGAGATGAGCAAAAACATAGGATTCGTTTCCACACGCTTTGCAGGAACAGACGGGGTTTCGCTGGAATCGAGCAAGTGGGCTGAAGTTTTTGAAAAAAGCGGACATAGCTGCTTTTGGTTTGCCGGAGAACTGGATAGAGATAAGAGAAAAAGCTTTCTAGTACCTGAAGCTCATTTTCAAAATTCTCAAAATGTATGGATCAACGAAAGGGTCTTCGGGAAAAAAAAGAGAGAACCTTCAATAACAGAACTGATTCATGTTTTGAGATCGCATTTAAAGGTTCAACTTCAAAAATTTGTAGAACATTTTAAGATTGATGTTTTAGTAGTCGAAAATGTCTTTACTATTCCGATGCATGTTCCCTTCGGGATAGCTTTAGCTGAATATGTTTCTGAAACACAGATTCCCACCATTGCTCACCATCATGATTTTTACTGGGAAAGAACCCGTTTTTCAGTTAATGCGATCGGCGAGTATCTTCGAATGGCTTTTCCTCCAAATCTTTCCAATATCGAACACGTAGTTATTAATTCTGCCGCACAGAAAGAACTGGCCCATCGCAGAGGGATTTCTGCGACAATTATTCCCAACGTTCTGGACTTTGAAAATCCTCCTCCATTGAATGGAACATGTACGGAAGAACTCCGGAAATCAATAGGGTTAAAATCCGGCAACATGATGATTTTGCAGCCTACACGCGTCATCAGGAGAAAAGGAATTGAGCTTGCCATTGAACTGGTCAAAGCATTGGACGATCAGCGCTTTAAACTGGTTATATCTCATGAAAGCGGAGACGAGGGATTTGAATATGTCGAATGGATTAAAGAGCATGCAAAGGAGCATGAAGTAGATCTTTGTATAACAAATAGCAGTATAAAAAGTCCGTGGAATAATAACGGAGACCGCCGAAAGAAATATTCCCTGTGGAATGTCTACCCACATGCAGATTTCATTACATTTCCCAGCCTTGCTGAAGGTTTCGGTAATGCTTTTCTTGAAGCCGTCTACTTTAAAAAACCGATGCTGATTAACCGTTATGATACTTTTATAAGAGATATAGAACCAAAGGGGTTTGACCTGATTACTATTGATGGATATCTAAACAAGAAAGCAGTTCAAAGTGTTAAGGAAATTCTTGAATCGCCCCAAAAAAGGCAAAAAATGGTGGATAATAACTATAAAATTGCCTATACTTACTATTCTTATTCCGTACTTCGAAAGCGGCTCAATTCTCTCATGCATAATATCTTTGGTGACCATGACCCTAATATATGCTTCGAGCCTGCCTGCCGGCAATACCCGGCAAGTTTAGAAAACATTTCAGAACCCTATATAGTACCCGATAGAGGCGTTGCCATCTGAACGATTTGTAGGTGAGTTATTGAAAACTTTTCACCCCTTCCCAGGGTTAATTCAATAGGCCCCTCTATGGTCGGTAAGTTAATTTTCCAAGATTGTGACTCAGCCTCTAACAATGAATGTTCTGAAATGGATTGACGTATTCCGCAACTATTACCATGAGACCTTTGAAAAATGGTAATTTTTGTTCGAGTTCAAGGAAGGCGAAAATTTCAACCACAGGAATATATGGAATATTTCGAGGATAGCGCTAAAGCTTCACTGCGTGCCGAAATTTGAGCCTGACGCAGAAATCGGGCAGATAAGCGCAGACTTCGAAAAGTGTCGTTTTTCAAAGGTCTCACCATCAAAGCAGGGCTGCCAGGGGAGAATCATTATGAATGTACTTGTAACAGGACGCATTCCTGACGACGTTTTAGCATTAATAAAAAAAGAACATAATGTTGAAATAAACACCCATGACAGGCCCATGGACAGAGAAAAGATTCTATCGAATATAATCGACAAGGACGGTATTTTATGCATGATTACAGACAGGATAGACAAAGAGTTATTAGATAAGGCGCAGCATCTTAAAATAATAGCTAATTTTGGGGTTGGTTTTAATAATATCGACGTCAAAGCAGCAACTGAAAGGAAAATTCCTGTCTCAAACACGCCCGGCATTCTGACAGATGCCACCGCAGACCTGACATTCGCCCTGATCCTGGCATCCGGGAGAAGAGTAGTGGAGGGTGATAAACTCACAAGGGCAGGTAAATTCAAATACTGGGCCCCTTTGCTATTTCTGGGCCATGAAGTTACCGGAAAGACTCTGGGAATTGTGGGAATGGGGCGTATCGGAAGGGCCGTTGCAAAAAGGGCTTTAGGCTTTGATATGAAAGTGATTTATACAAAACCAAAGCGTCTGGAAAGATCGGAAGAAAAGGCCCTTAATATTGAATATGTCGATTTTGAAACCCTGTTGGAAGAATCGGACTTTGTTTCCCTCCATGTGCCGCTTGTACCTGAAACCCGTCATCTTATCGGGGAAAATGAGCTGAAGCTGATGAAACCCTCATCATTTTTGATAAACACTTCCCGTGGGCCGGTTGTAGATGAAACAGCTCTTCTAAATGTCCTAAAAAATAAAGTTATAAAAGGAGCAGGCCTTGATGTATACGAGAACGAACCTGAACTTACATCAGGCCTCATTGATCTCGATAATGTTGTACTTCTCCCGCACGTGGGAAGCGGAACAATAGAAACGCGGACAAAAATGGCATTAATGGCAACGGAAAATCTTCTGGCAGGGCTAAACGGCGAAATCCCACCCAATTGTTTAAACTGTGATGACCTTATCGGCAGATGACTCTAAGGGCGCTTTAACGCAGTGAATAAGCAGAAAAATATTAAGAAAAAGCAGGCAAACGATTCGTGTTAGGCGTCAAATTTAACCATTAAAGAACGATCAGCTTTAAATGTACAGATGCCTTTAAAAGTCGGTTTTTTTGAGTTTTAGCATACTACGTCAACGTCGGGACGGCCTTCAACCAGTTTTTTTACCTTAACTGCACTTACCTTGAATTCAGGGATCTTTGCCAGAGGATCGAAGGCCTCGGCACTGGTCAGCACGTTTGTCGGGTTCTCACCAAAGTGTATCGGCAGAAACAGATTGCCGGGCTTCACGTCTTCACTGATCCTGGCGGGCGCTTCCATTTCACCCCTTCTGGATGAAAGTATGACGATATCCCCTTCCTGAATATCAAGGGATTCTGCATCTTTCGGGTTGATTTCCACGTAACCGGTGCGCTGCTCGATATCGAGACTGGGAGATATTCGGGTCATGGTGCCCGTGTGAAAGTGGGCAAACATACGGCCGGTCGTAAGGAAAAATGGGTAGCTTTCATCCGGCATTTCAGCAGGGTGCTGATATTCTATGGCGTGAAATTTTCCAAGCCCCCGCTTGAAAGTGTCCTTGTGAAGATACAGGGTTCCGGGATGATTCAAGTCCGGACAGGGCCACTGCAGCCCGTCGATGCCCAAGCGTTCGTAGGTCATGCCGCCGTAACTTGCCTCGGTCAGGGAGGCCAGTTCGTCAAAGATGTCTTCAGGACTTTCATATTTCATTTCGTAGCCCATGGCCGTGGACAGCCTGCATATGATTTCCCAGTCCGACAGGCAGTCTCCGATCGGCGCTATGGCTTGGTGTATACGCATGCATCGCCGTTCCGAGTTGGTGAACGTTCCGTCCTTTTCCGCCAGGGACGCGGCGGAAAGCACCACATCGGCAACCTGGGCGGTTTCAGACAGGAAGAGATCCTGCACAACCAGAAAATCTAGCTCTTTAAGGGCATGATGCAGATGATTCCAGTCCGGATCACTCAGCTTCGGATTTTCTCCGATGACAACAAGCCCTTTTAAACTGCCGTCCAGCATGGCTTGAACCATGTCGGTAATTGTCAATCCCGGCCGCTGTGAGAGAGACACGCCCCAAGCCTTGGAGAATTTCTCTATGACCTTCGGGTCGGAGACCGGCTGGTAACCGGTCAGTACATTCGGCAGCCCCCCCATGTCACATGCCCCCTGCACATTGTTCTGTCCCCTTAGCGGATTGACGCCGGCGCTGGCAATACCCACATTGCCGGTAAGCATGGCCAGGTTGCAGCAGGACTTCACATTGTCCACACCCGTAACATGCTGGGTAATGCCCATAGCATAGAGCAAAGCGGCCGGGGAATGAGTCGCATACAGCTCAGCCATTCGCTCCAGGTCTCCGATTGTCACCTCTGCGATGGCGGACACTCTTTCAGGAGTATACGCGGCCACCCCCTCCGCCAGTTTGTCAAAGTCCTCGGTGCGCGTTGCAATGTAATCCGTTGCGTGCCATTTGTTTTTGATAATGAGATGCATCATGCCGTTGAGCAAGGCCACATCGCTGCCAAGCCTGTGGTTTACTGCAACATCCGCATACCTGGAGAGCTGAATGTTTCTTGGGTCCGCCACGATGAGCTTGGCCCTTTTTTCCTTGGCTCTAAAAATTCGCCGGGCAATCAGGGGATGGCAGGCCGTTGTATTGGACCCGATGACGAAAATACACCCGGCATCTTCGATCTCGCCGATCGAATTCGTCATTGCTCCGCTTCCAAAGGCGGCGGCCAGACCGGCCACCGTGGATGCGTGTCAGAGGCGAGCGCAGTGATCGACGTTGTTGGTGCCGATGACCGCTCGCGTGAATTTCTGTGCCAGATAATTTTCCTCGTTCGTCATTTTTGCAGATACCAGAACGCCGATACTGTCCGGCCCGTATGTATCGGAAATTTTTTTTAAATTATCGGCCGTGATTTGAATCGCTTCATTCCAGGTGGCCTTTTGTAATCGACCGTTCTCCCGAATCAGCGGAGATTTCAAACGCATAAAACTGTTCACATGTTCGTGAAGGTTCCAGCCCTTGATGCAAAGCTTTCCCTGGTTCACGGGATGCGATTTCATCGGCAGGGTCTTTTTGATCTTTCCGTTGACCACTTCAAAAAGCACCCCGCAGCCTGTACCGCAGTAGGAACAGACCGAAGGGACAAATTTACACTCCATGCTATTACTCCTTCTATTTACTCACAAAACCGTCCGGAAATCACAAGATTACGAATTTATGCGACTTCGAGCGGTTTGGGTTCGAGGGTTACCTCATCTCCGAGAACACTGAATGGAGACTGGTCCGGATGCGTCCCGGTATCGTAATCAAATACATCCAGAACGATTTCGTTCACTTTCCTGTAGAGCAGACGCAACGGAATATCCATGGGACACGCATCCTCGCACAGACCGCAGTCGATACAACGGCCGGCCATATGCACGGCCCTGACCAGATGGAAGATCGGCACGTCCGGCGGCAGTTTGCCGGGCTCGACCAGATCGGGATGCTCCAGGCTGCATTCCTTGCAAAAACAGACCGGACAGATATTCCGGCATCCATAACATTTGATGCATTTCTGAAATTCATACATCCACCGGCCCAACCGCTCCTCCTGCCCGAAGGCTTCCAGGTCGGCCGTATCCATGTTGCTGTCCAGCCCGACCTGCTTCTTGTATGCCCCGGCCTTTTCCGGTTCCAGGTATGAACAGTCTCCGTGTTCTTTCAGACGGGATGGGCAGCAATTTACGGTTACGGTTTTGATGTTGTTTCTATCCAGTTGATTCCATATATACAGGACATTCAGCGCACGCGTGTTGCAGTCACGTACCAGAATCCCGATTTTGGCATTCGGTTGTTCGGAGGCAATGTCGGTCGCGATTCCCTCCAGCGGGTAACGCAACGGCCCGACGATCAGTTCATCGATTTCATCCAGGTTGCTCAGCGTAAAACAGTGCGGAAGCGGGTGTCCCTTCACGGTTTTATAGCCGATAAAGATATCGATGGTGCCGTCTTCAAGCCAAAGTTTAACCTTGCTTTTCATATATCTTCCTTTCTATGCACACTTTGTCAACCGATTCGTGTGCGGTAAATTTTCCAGCCCCGGAATTCGGCCCGCTTTGGAATTTTTTGCAAGCAGCGGCAGGGGATTTGGTCCAAGGGTTCTGATTTTTTCCGTGAAATCGGTTACAACATGAACATACTTCTGATCTTCCGCGGAAGATATCCATGACAGGTGTAACCGCCCTCCG
>DAOWEJ010000089.1 GCA_030638575.1 Deltaproteobacteria bacterium
ATCGGCAATATTTTCTACAGACCATCTGTACATAGGCTCATATTCCGTAAAATCCTTGCCGAGTTTCTCATTTACAAAATTCATAAACCGGTACATGTTTGTACTTTTAACTCTCTCGTCTGAAGGCTTCCATAACTGTTTGCTCATGATTAGCTCTCCTTGTATAATTAAACTTATTGTAAGCGTTCACGGAACGTTGACATTAGAAAATAGAAATTGGAAATTTGGTCTTCATGTTTTAACCACGGATTTGCACGGAAATATCACAGATATTAAAAATTAAAATTCAGCGTCTCTCCGTGAAACTCCGTGGTAAATCTTTTAAAAAAGCTAAAATATTACTATCGCCTTATCAAAGTTGTGCCAGACCATATCTGATAAGGCTTCTGCCAGTTTGTATACATCCAACCCGTAAACTCGTTTCATCTCTCCCGAATTTCTACTTTCCAATTTCAAGTTTCAAGCCGTGAACGCCTAAAAATTATTTTAAACTACCTGCTGGAATATGCCTTATTCAATAATGGATTTCAAGGCTTTAATTCTTGCATGAAAATGAAATTTTAGTATAAGTTAATCACGGAAAAACACGGAATGTCACAGACAATGCATGTTGCTCAGTATCTTTTCCGTGTAAATCAGTGGTAAATTGAGGCAGTTTCAAAATGTTCAATTTTGTTCGAGATCAAGGAAGGCGAAAATTTTAACCACAGGAATACATGGAGTATTTCGAGGATTAAAATTTGAGCTTGACGCAGATATCGGACAGATAAGCGCAGACTTCGAAAGGGGACGTTTTGAAATTGGCTCAATTATAAGGAGAAATATCATGCATATTGTTGATCTGCGATCCGACACAATCACAAAACCGACTCCATCCATGCTGCAGGCCATGGCGCAGGCCGAAGTCGGAGACGATGTATTTGGTGAAGACCCCACGGTTAATCGCCTGGAGGAAATGGCTGCAAAGCGGCTTGGTAAAGAAGCCTCTCTGTTTGTCGCAAGCGGAACAATGGCAAACCTGGTCAGCCAGCTTGCACATTGCGGTCGGGGTGACGAAATTATCCTTGGGGATCAGGCCCACACTTTTTTCTACGAGCAAGGAGGAACTGCTGCAATAGGCGCAATTCATCCCCGAACGGTGCCCAATCAGCCTGACGGCAAAATAGCGCCTCATGACATCGAAGCAGCCATTCGTCCGGACAACATACACTTTCCGCTCACCAGGATGATCCTTTTAGAGAATACACACAACCGGTGCAACGGAACCCCCCTTGATGTTGATTATATGAACCGTGTCGGAAAACTGGCCGGCAGTTATGAACTGAAGGTGCATGTTGATGGAGCCAGAATATTCAATGCTGCTGTTGCACTTGGAGTGGATGTCCGCGACCTTACTTCTGAAGCTGATTCCGTTTCCTTTTGCCTGAGCAAGGGTCTTGCAGCTCCGGTGGGTTCTCTGGTTTGCGGCTCTCGCCCTTTTATTGAAAAAGCCCGTCGTGCCCGAAAAGTTTTAGGCGGTGGCATGCGGCAGGCGGGAATACTGGCGGCAGCCGGGATCGTTGCACTCACTGAAATGGTTGATCGCCTGGCTGATGATCACAAAAATGCCGGAAATCTTGCCCAGGGTTTGGCCGAAATAAACGGCCTTTCAATAGACCCTGAAATTGTCAAAACCAATATTGTGTTTTTTAATATCACGCGCGACGACATGACTCCAGAGCAACTTGCCGGTAAGCTTGCAGAAAAAGGCGTAAGGGTTCTGCCCACCGGCATGAAACAGCTCAGGGCGGTCACACATTATCATATCACAGCAGATGATATCGAATATGCATTAGGAGTATTTGCAAAAGTATTGGGATAATTTATCTTTTTCACCTAAAACAAGCAAATCAATCAGTGGATTATGTGATCTAACAGGAAAATCAGATCATACCTATTGAAGTTGTGGATCATCCGCACTGGGTTCCTGTCTGTATGGAACGCACAGGCAGGTATGCTGGAAAAAAACGCTGGGCTGAGCCCTCCATAGGCGGATTTATCGAAGAGCAACGCAGCCATGCGGGATGGATCGGCTCATCAAAATGTGAAATTATTTTTGAGCGAGCTCTAAGCTCCTGAGCAATGCTTGCACCCGTTGGAAAGCGTCTTGTTGTATAAATGCTCGATAATCCGGAGCTATAGTCCCTTCTTCCTTTACGACATCCATGGGCCCGCGTGCATTAATAGAGCTGAAATATTCGGACAGGAGAGAAAGTGCAGTTTTTACACTGTCTTTTTCTATATGTGGCAGAAACGCCTGTACCACGACATCTATACCACCGGGATGGTTGGCTAAACAAAACCAGATATCATATGCATCCTTCGTTTTGGCTCGGATGTCCATTGCATGGGCTTTCATAACAATCAGGGCCACAACTCCGGCAGATTTGATTTCAGTTGAATACTGTTCCCCATTCGGGAGAACCCCTGAAAGTCTGATTGTTTCATTAACATCAAAGCCAAGCTCACACCCCGGTGCAATTATAGCACTGATTCCGGTAA
Organism: Deltaproteobacteria bacterium; assembly: GCA_030638575.1. Taxonomy (GTDB): domain Bacteria; phylum Desulfobacterota; class Desulfobacteria; order Desulfobacterales; family JAUWMJ01; genus JAUWMJ01. Next base: position 2,542 of record DAOWEJ010000089.1, read on the forward strand.
TATCGAGAAATTCATTCCTTGGTATATAACTTTCTTCACTGGTGAAAAAGTCAACCGGCACTTTTATCGATTGCCCATCAATTTTTATTTGCCTAATATATCGGCCAGGTTCCGTACCGTGTTGATATCCGTTGGATAATAAAATTTCTTCCATCGTTTCCGAACCTGTTTCAAAAAGAGTTCTGTCGTTTATGGCCAAGTCAACATCGATGGTGCCGACATGTTTGTCTATAGCATCCGGGACGATCATAATCGGCACCCAGCCTCCAATCAAAATAAGACTGTCTTGGAATTTATCTAAGAGCTGAAATACTTCAAGCAGAACTTGACGGGTAGCTCTTACAACTCGCTCGCTGTATCCGGACATTTAATTATTTTCCATTTTGGTTCAATGACTTCCTTATAAATGAAATCAGCAGCTTCTTTTCCACGATCGGATAAAGTCTTTAAATCGAGGTACAGCTGTATTGGAGATACAATATGCGTTCCTTCAATGCATTGCGTATTATAGAATACAGCGTTATCGGAAGGTTTCATGAGAATTATGTTTTCTCCACTGGTTATTGATTTAAGATCCAGGCTCTTTACCAATTCATCTATGCTGTTTTCCACGTAGCAGTGGATTCTATGGTAACGAACGAAAGGTGCCAATCGGGCTGCGCCGGTAAAACCAGAAAATGCATAGCGTATTTTTAAGTCACGGCAAACTTCTTCAATTCGTTTTTCCAATTGGGTTGTTTTCAGAAGCGAATAAAAGCTTAGCAGTTTTGTGCTTTCGAATTGATAATTGTTGCACCATTCCTGCAAAAGACTTTCAGGTTCGTTTAATTTTATCCCTCTTGCGTCGACGGCGGCCCACTCACGATTGAGCAATTCCTCTTTAACATTATATACATGCCCGACACTGACCTGCGCTTCTTTTGCCAATGGCACAATTTTCCAATACAGTTCTGTGTTGGATAACAATACTCGCAGAACGCGGGATGCCTTTTCTTTGAATAAGGAATTGAAGTGGCGTCGGCTCAAATACGGATTTTTTTTTCCTTCCTTATTTATGTGGAGACCACCAAATGAAATGAAACAGTTTCCAACCAGGTCGATAAATCCTATACCGGCGCCGCGTAACATTTCACCCGTTTTTTCTGATATGAAAGGCGCAACAAATACCCAGTAAATTTTGGAGTCTTCAGGCAAAAGACTCACCTTCCTGATAAGAATTCGTGCAAACCGTGGCTGGCCGTTTGTACTGATTTCCGTATAAATCGTTTTCCGCCCAAAAGGAGTCTCAAGGTGGAGAATGTAATCCTGACCGGCATCATTGCCTGGCGTTTCACTTTTAATAACCTTAATAAATGGTACATCATTAAGGCACTCCTTAATGGTCTTTTCGGCAGACAGAATTAAGTTTTGATCTTTCATCATTATTAACCTTTTCAACAAATGTTGAAAATATATTAAACTATGAAATATTATTTGTCAACATTCATTTTCATTAATTATTGCATTTTCAACAATTGTTGAAAATCTATTTTAAATTTTATTATAGTCCTCTGATTTTAAAACCGTATTTTACTTGACATCCGAAAATGGCCAATTGAAAAAGATAAAAGATAGATCATAAGAGATGAAGAAAAAGAGGGGAAGAGTTCAAGAAATATTCCAAGAAACATTGCAAGAGTGGAAAAACAAATAAAGCATTTAAACAGTATGCATTTTTTGCTTTTAACCCTCTGAAAACACATATCAATCTTTCTGAAGGTAGAAAATTAAAAAAGGCTATGCAAATCATTCAAACGAAAGCTCGTCCGGCCACTCCCGCGGATGCCCGTCTCCTTTATATTTTCTGCAGGCGTCAATTACAAGTCGGTTGTCTCGTATAAACAGATCCCTTCCCGGGTCGACATTATTGAACATCTTCCACAGCAAGAGGGAATTGTCTGCCAGATCTATTTTAGCATCATAGAGGATAATTATATTAAAAGGTTCAAGGCCTGTCATTTCAAGGAGTTTATTTGCATAGAACCTGCCGGGTCGCTCAGGTTCATTTTCTACACATAGAAAAAGAATCGAGTTTCGCCGGGGAGCTTTTACATTCCTTTGAGGATAAGAGAAACGACGGGCATCAATCACACCATCAAGCTTTTTATCAATCCTGTCAAGAATCTCTACTTGCTTATCATCTGAAGCTTCAGGACTGCGGTCAATCGGAATCCTCATGGTTTCGCCGGGAAAACGTGCGGTAAGGTCTATGCCGATTTTATTGCCGAAAATCGGTGTCGGAGAGGAATGATCGAGAACATCGAGAATTCCTTTTGTCATTGTCAGATCAGATTGTATGTCGAAATTTTCAATAAATTTTCCGATAACCTGGTTTGGATCTTCAAGGTCAATATCCCGGTCAACAACAACGATTGCCTTGCAAAAACTCATCTGCCCCTGCCCCCAGAGTCCGTGCATAACCTTTTGAGCATGACCAGGATATTCCTTGTCTATTGAAACAACCACAATGTTATGAAACACCCCTTCCCAGGGTAGCCAGTAATTTTTAATTTCGGGAAGAACCATCTGAAGCAATGGTAGAAACAGTCGTTCCGTGGTTTTTGCCAGGTAGCAGTCTTCCATTGGGGGCCGTCCAACAAGGGTGGCACAATAAACCGGTGATTTCCTGTGAGTCACAGCAGTTACGTGAAATACGGGATAATCGTCAGCCGGTGAGTAATAGCCAGTATGATCTCCAAACGGCCCTTCTTTTCGCAATTCTCCGGGATCGACATACCCTTCTAAAATAAATTCCGCTTCTGCAGGCACCTTTATATCAACGGTAATACATCGCGTCATGGGAACAGGCCGGTTACGGATAAAACCGGCCAGAATCATTTCGTCAACATTCCTGGGCATGGGGGCTGTGGCGGCATAAATCGTAGCAGGATCAGCACCGATGGCCACCGCCACCGGCATCCGCTTTTTTGTCCGACAGTATTCGTTGTAGTTATGACTGCCGTCTTTATGGATATGCCAGTGCATGCCGGTTGTATTCTTATCAAAAACCTGGAGGCGGTACATCCCCACGTTTCTTCTTCCTGTTTTCAAACTCTTTGTAAAAACAAGGGGAAGGGTAATAAAAGGGCCTGCATCTTTGGGCCAGCAGTGCAGCACCGGAAGAATAGAAAGGTCGACGTCGTTGCCGGTGTAAATTACTTTCTGGCAGGGAGGAGATTTTGAACGTAAAGAGCGGGGGAAAAAGCGTGAAACAGACAAGCCTGTGGGCAGAAGCCCAAGCATGTCTTTGATACTTTCAGGCGGATGCATTTCTATATATTCCCGAATCCTGTCACCGAGCTCATCGAGACTGTCAACGCCCATTGCCATGCAAATCCGCCTGGAGCTTCCGAACAGGTTGGTGGCAGCAGGAAAGGGAGAACCTTCAACATTTTCAAAAAGCAGGGCTTTCCCGCCATCAGGAGCTTTTGATTCAGCGTCAGTGAGCTTGCTTATTTCAAGATAGTGCGAAACTGATCTTTCGATAATCGAAAGTTCTCCTGCATCTTTAAGGGTGTTGATAAAATCGGAGAGGTTCTTATACCAGCTTTTCACAGCCCCACTCCCCTGTGAGATCGTGTTTGATTTTCAATTTTATGCTCAATAAGACCTGCTCCCGGATGCCGGGATGCTTTAAATTTTTCCTTTATATACTTTTTAAGGTTTTCTTTAAACCTCAGTTCATGGGCCATTCTACCGCCCGTCCGGCGAAATGATTACATGGACTTGAACGCCTTGGACCAGCAGTTCATTTAAAAGTGTAACGCCGCAGATAGAGCCTGAAGCGTCGCAGATGGCAACAATCAGCTTTTTAGTCATAGATATCTCCTTAAAAGTTCGTCACCCAGTATGCCAAGAAACAGGATGATTGAAATAGCGCTGTTTACATGGAAAAAGGCTTTTTGGACCTGCGTTAGATCATGGGGCTTTACAAGTTGATGTTCCATTATAAAAAGTAAACCCATAAGAAAAAGGGCTACCATGTAAACAATACCTAAATCAAATACAATAAGAAGTATAAAAAGACATAGAAAGGAAATAAAATGCAAAACAGTTGAAATATGAAGGGCTGCCGCAGTGCCCATTCGGGCAGGAATTGAAAACAGCCCCATCCTTTTATCAGATTCAACATCCTGGCAGGCATACAGAATATCAAAACCTGCGATATAAGCCAGCAAAGACATGGAAAGAATAATAATCGGCAGGTCAAATCTGCCGGTAATAGCGATCCATGCCCCGACGGGTGCAAGAGAAATGCTAAACCCCAAGTACAGGTGGGAAAGTGCAGTAAACCGCTTGGTATAGGAATAAAAAAAGAGAATTAATAAAACGGGAAAAGACAGCAGGAAACAAAGCCTGCTTATCATTGCAGCAGCCAGAATAAAAATAAGAGAAAAAACCGTTACAAAGACGGCCGCTGACTTCATGGAAAGGATTCCGGCAGGTATGGCCCTTTGTGCCGTACGGGGATTTTCCCTGTCAAACCGGGCGTCAACAATTCTGTTGAATCCCATTGCAGCCGACCTGGCTCCTGCAATAGCCACAATGATCCAGAACAAAAGCGGCAAGGTTATTACACTGTTTCGCTGGGCCAATACTACGGCAGCCAGGGCAAAGGGAAGGGCAAAAATTGTGTGGCTGAACTTGATCATCCGGCCGTATACCTTAATGTTCTCTGATATTTTAGGCAAACTGCTTTTTTCTTTTATTCTGCCGGATTCGATGAATTTCCACGTACACAGAATTCTTTCCATGTAGTTAAATGTTTCATAGAGCAATACGCCCAAAAGACTCATTCCTATAATACCTGAAAACATTAAATTATAGTCAAAGCGGCCCCACGAATCCATTATAAAAAACCCGAGTCCATGGGATGTTGCAAAGGATTCTACGAAGAACAAAACGGCAATTGAGGTTCCTGTGCCGATACGAAGGGCAGTAAAAGCATGGGGAAGGGCTGCCGGTATAATCACATGGCGCAAAGTTTCCCGTGAACTTCCACCAAGGGACCTGAAGGAATCGATATATTTCTTGTCCAGGCCCAGAACGCTGTCCCTGGTTGTAACAACGATCTGGTATCCGACAATCAGGGCGATCATGAAGATCTTGGAAAAATTTCCGAGTCCAAAGAGAACAAGAAAAACAGGGAGGAAGACGATTTTTGGAATCGGATAGGTCAAAAAAATAAAAGGAGACAGAAGCTCGTCCGTCTTGCGATGATATCCTAAAAGAATACCTGCAGGAAAAGCGAAAAGCCAGGCAACAGCCATAGCGGATGAAACCCGAAAAGCGCTTACTGTAAAATGGCTCCAGAAGGTTTTTGTTTTAACCACGCCGGCAAAGGTAGACAAAGCTTTTTCTGGTGGCGGCAGCATTGCCGTGGAAATGACTATGGAAATAATCTTCCATGTAATTAAAAGAAAAAACATGGAAGCTATATATCGGATGAACATTTTCATATCATATTTCCATTACCCCGCGTACCTGATTCACAGTGTCAAAATAACTGCTTTGCCTCCGGTAGGATTGCATTCCGAAACCTGAATTAGAGATAACTTCTTTAACACGAGCTGGTCTATCGGTTAAAACAAGTATGTAATTGCCCAAGAATACCGCTTCTTCCACGCTGTGAGTTACTATGATATATGTCAATTTCCGTTGATGCCATATTTCAAGGATGATGTTTTGCAATCGCTCCCTGTGTAGAGCGTCAATAGAGGAAAAGGGCTCGTCCATGAGTAAAATGTCCGGATCGGTCGCAAGGGCACGGGCGATTGCTACGCGTTGTTTCTGCCCGCCGCTAAGCTGAACCGGGTATTTAGATGATAAAGAAGAAAGTCCCAGCTCTTTAAGAAGGGTGCCGGTAACCTCCTGTCGATCTTTTAAAGGGGTTCTTCGAAGTTTCAAGGGAAGAGAAACGTTTTCCGACACAGTCTTCCATGGAAAAAGACCAAAGTCCTGCAAGATAAAAGAGGTATTATCGTAACCTCCTGTATTTTTCTCTTGAATTTCTATAGTTCCGGCGGATGGAGAAAGCAAATCAGCCAGTATGTATAAAAGGGTCGTCTTGCCACACCCGGACGGACCGATGACAGACAATGTTTCCCCGGCTTTCAGGGAAAAGGAAATCCTGTCCAAGACATTTCCGTCTTCCGGGTCGAACATCTTGCATAAATTTTTTGCCTGTATCATAAGCCTTGTTTTTATTGTGAGATTTCAAACACAATATTCCTAAAAGAAATCATACTGTCACCCATACCGTTTTTTATAAGCCATTGTTGAGAGGCCATAATATCCTTTTTTAAAGGAGTTTTTACTTCAGGGAAAACGGGAATCTGATATCTGTCCTTAATCGACTCCGGGAAGCGGGTATAGGCCACTAAAACTTCCTTATAAGCTTCAGAGTCCTGATTTATTTTTTTAACTGCGGCGCCGTATGCGCGCAGAAAACGAGGCAGGAGGGAAGTATCCTGATGGACTATCTTTATTTGCATTGCCAGGACTGTTAGGCTGGTATTAAGCGTACGGTCATCGGCCAGAATCTTTGCTCCCCTGGACTCAGCAAGGGTAAGCAGCGGTTCCGGGAGAAGGGCTGCCGGCACTTGATTCGAAAGGAGCATCTGAAGGCGAATGGGAATTTTTTTGATTTCCTGCTTTTCAACAAAACCGGGCGAAAAACCCCTACCTGCAAGAATCCGGTCTAAAAGATATTCGATGATAGATGCCCGTGAAATCGCCACCTGTTTTCCTTTAAGTCCGCTTAAATCTTTTATTTCCGAAGCCGGTGAAGCTGCCAGACCGAACATCCGGTACTTCGGGTGAGTGTGAAAGGCGGTAGTGATAATTTTAATCTTTTGGCCCGCATGAATAAGGAGCACAGTATTTAAAATATCGCCAAAATAGCCGTCGAGCTTTCCGGCCCAAAGAGCCGCATCCCTTTCAAGAGCGCTTTGGAAAGATATAATCTCAAGTTTAATTCCTTCTTTATCAAAAATTCCGGCCTGCTGCCCCACGACAAGGGGAAGGGTATCCACCACCGGCAAAACACCGAACCTGATGATATCTTGACCAAATCCTGTGCAAGGAAAGATAATTAGGACCAAAAAAATAGAACAAATAGATATAGTCGCCTTTTTAAAAGTATTCAATTTAATAACCTTTTTACCTGTACATTTGCGAAAACACATAAAGAAATCGAGTCTATGTGTCAAGCAGGAAATATATAACCTGAATTTTGCACGAGTTGGAGGTTTTCATATGCAAGGAATCTAAGGGCGAAGCCATAGTAAACTATTGCGAGCCCTTAGTAACGCAACAGATGGAAGCCTCCAGCTCGCCCGAAGGGTGAAAATTGATGAGATAAAATCGATCATTTTCCTTTTTACCACTTGGGTATTATTCTTTTGATAACACATTTTGTTAAACCCGCTGCTTATCATTATAAGAACAGTTTCTCATCAGTTTTCATGCAAGATTCAGGTATAAAATTATTTGACTCTTAAGTTACAAAATTTATAAGGTAAGGTAATAACAAAAACAAAGCCCGTTTGATGTTTTTTTGTAAAAACATAAACCAAAAAAGGAGGATTTTTATCATGGCGCATAAAGTCATTAAAACAGACAAGGCACCGGCTGCCATCGGACCCTATTCTCAAGGAATAGCTACCGGTCCCTGGCTTTTTGTTAGCGGACAGCTCGGGCTGGACCCGAAAACAGGAGAATTTGCCGGTCCGGATTTTGCATCCCAGGCACGCCGGGCCATGGAGAATCTCAAACAAATTGTGCTAGCTGCAGGCTATGACCTTAACCAGGTAGTAGCTGTGGATGTCTTTCTGACGGATATGGGAGATTTCGTAGAGTTTAACGGGATCTATGAAAAGTATTTTTCCGAACACCGTCCGGCGCGGGCCGCAATTGAAGTTAGCGCCCTTCCAAAAGGAGGGCTGGTGGAGATAAAGTGTATCGTATGCAGTGACTTGCCTTAACCGTAGCGGCATAAAGAAATAGAGCCACAGTTTTCTATGGCAGAATTATAACACCATTCTTAAGAAGGCTTTAGTGCGCTCATTTTGAGGGCGCATAAAAAACGTTTCAGGAGTGTTTTCTTCTACAACAACGCCATCGTCCATAAAAATAGCTCGGTCAGCCACTTCGCGGGCAAACCCCATTTCATGGGATACCACAACCATTGTCATGCCGTCTGTAGCAAGCGTTTTCATAACTTCCAGCACTTCCCCCACAAGTTCCGGGTCTAGGGCGCTGGTAGGTTCGTCAAAAAGCATAACCTTTGGATTTAATGCCAGGGACCTGGCAATAGCCACGCGCTGTTTCTGGCCACCGCTTAGCTGATCCGGATATGCATTAGCCTTGTCCTCCAGGCCCACCCTGACCAACAGTTCCATACCGATTTTATTTGCCTCTGTGCGGGATACCTTACGCACCTTAACAGGGCCCAGTGTCACATTGCGCAGTGCAGTCATATGTGGAAAAAGGTTAAACTGCTGAAACACCATCCCTGTTTCACTGCGGATAAAGTTTATATTTGTACTCGTGTCATTGATATCATAACCATCCACAATAATGGTGCCGGAAGTTGTTTCCTCCAGCCTATTAATACAGCGTAAAAGAGTACTCTTACCAGAGCCGCTTGGTCCAATAATAACTACAACTTCACCCGGTTTGATATGAAGGTCTATGCCTTTAAGCACCTCCAAAGGTCCGAAACTTTTATGTAATTCCTTGATTTTAATCATGCTCTTATTTCCAGCTTTTTTTCTGTAAAACTTAAGACTTTAGAAAGTGACAGTGTCATAACGAGATATATCAGTGCTACGCTGGTCCAGACTTCAAAGGCCCTGAAGTTTACAGCGATGATTTCTTGTCCGGTTCTTGTAAGTTCACCCACTCCGATGACTACCAGCAAAGAGGTATCCTTTAGACTGATAATGAACTGATTTCCCAATGGCGGTATCATTCTCTTAAAGGCCTGAGGCCAAATGACATACAAAAGCGCCTGAAATCGTGTTAAACCGATGGATCTGCCTGCTTCAGTTTGCCCTTTGTCTATGGACTGGATAGCTCCCCGCACGATTTCAGCGATATAAGCACCTGAATTCAGGGCAATTGCTACTGCACCGGCTACCAAAGGAGGAATTCTGGTGTTTAATGCCATGGGAAGGCCAAAATAAATGAACATTACTTGCACCATCAGCGGCGTACCACGAATACTTTCGATGTAAAAACCTGCGATCTTATTCAAAATCCGAGACCGGGATGTTTTACCAAGACCAGCTGCTGTTCCAAGAAAAAAACCAATTAAAAGACCAAAGAAGGTTAACAGCAGGGTCAGCTTAACACCAACAAGAAGGATAGGAACAGATTCCCACACTACGCTGTATTTAAATTGAAATCCCATATAATTTCCTCAATTTTTGGTAAAAAATAAGGTTTTAAAATGCTTTAAAATAGGCCTTGCCGGCATGAGACCAGACAGTTTTCTATAGGAGGGCTTTTTATTGAGACAAGATTATTTGAAGCAGTGGAGCGATATTTTGCCCCACTGCTTACCCTTACTTCATATAAATTTATTTGGGGTCGGTTCCAAACCATTTCTTGTATATTTTTTTATAGGTACCATCTTCCATGAATTTCAAAAGCGTGATGGTAACCTTTTCCCGCAGCTTGCTTCCCTGCGGAAAGGCAATGCCGTATGACTGCCCCTCATATAAAGGGCCTACAGTTTTTACCGCCCCTTTGCCTGCTGTTTTGATGTAATACAAAATGGCCGGTGAATCAAAAACCACAGCATCTGCACCGCCGGTTCTCAGTTCCATGTATGCTCCATCTATATTTGGAAAAAGCTTTACCTCTTTATTTTTAAAGTTTTTAGCAAAATCGGCACTGGTAGTACCCAGTTTTGTGGCAACGATTTTACCAGCGAGATCTTCAATACTATTAATATTTTTATTATCTTTTTTGACCATTAAAAGCAGTCCGGCATCATAATAGGGATAGGCAAAATCAACTACTTCTTCACGTTTTGACTTGATGGTCATACCTGCAATGGCAACGTCGATATTGGCGCTTTGCAGTGCCGGAATCAAGCCATTGAAATCCATGGGTTGGAGTTTGTATTTAACACCCAGATCTTTTGCGATTGCAGCCCACAGATCAATATCAAAACCGGTGTATTTTCCGTCCTTTCCTTTAAATTCAAAGGGCATGAAATTAGTATCACACCCTACAACCAACGTTTTAGCGTATCCAAAACCGGTTGCAGCTATCAGAATAAAAGACGCCAATAAAAAGAGCTTTGCAAACTTTTTCATAATACCTCCTTAAATGGTGATCAATTTTAAAGTTGTTAGGGCATTTCCCTTAGAAATATTAAATCATTCTCCTTGTCTCCTTGCGATCTTAATAACAGAAGCATGTTTACAGGTCAATTGAAAGATTCGCCTATTCTCTTGCCAGGAACTGAGGGTTACCGGATATCAAACGCTTCGTTTGAAACCGCCTTGATTTTCCCTTGTACATGAGATAAAAATTGCTGCAGTATTCGTAAGTAATACACTTATATTATGTATTCTGTGGAAGGGCCAATTAAAACTCTTTAATTTTCGTTCCTAAGGTAAAAAACAACATGACAATGAATCTTGAATCTTTTCTACTGGCTCTGGAACAGGAAGTTGCAGGTTACCACACTCCTGTTGTTGACCTGATAGCAGTGCAGACACGTGATCCTTTCAAGGTGCTGGTTGCTACAATTCTTTCAGCAAGAACCAGGGATGAGACCACCGCCAAAGCTTCCCGCAGATTGTTTAATGAAGCACCAGATATTCATGCGCTTTCCGCGCTGAGTGAGGAAAAAATACGTAAATTGATACAACCGGTTGGATTTTTTAATAATAAAGCGAAGTATCTTTACAGTCTGCCGGGCGCCCTGAAACCTTATGACGATAAGGTACCGGATGAACTCGATGAACTGTTAAAACTGCCCGGAGTGGGGCGTAAAACAGCCAATCTTGTTTTATCTGTGGCATTTGGCAAACCTGCCATATGTGTTGATACCCATGTTCATCGAATCATGAATATCTGGGGTTTTGTGAACACTAAAAATCCTGAGGCTACAGAAAAGGTTTTGCGGAAAATATTACCCGTCAAATACTGGAAAAAGATTAATTCAATCCTGGTTACCTTTGGCCAAGAACGCTGCAAACCTGTGGGTCCTCAATGTGACTGCTGCCTGTTTGAGCAGGATTGTCCAAAAATCGGTGTAACCCCAAGGCGGGTGAAAAGCAACGGCCCTGATATAATGAAAATTATTTCCTGGAATGTTAACGGACTCCGGGCAGTTGAAAAAAAAGGGTTTGTTGATATCGTTAAAGAGTCAGGGGCTGATATCTTTGCAGTGCAGGAGACCAGGGCCAGACCGGAGCAGCTTTCAGATGAACTTAAAAATATTTACGGTTATTCAGGTTATTTTGTCCAGGCTAAAAAGAAAGGTTACTCTGGGGTTGGAATTTATACCAAGAAGAAGCCCTTGAGAGTTATCACCGGTATTGGAGTGCATCAATTCGACGACGAGGGTCGTGTCATTACCCTGGAGTTTGCAGACTTTTTTCTGATAAATGCATATTTTCCCAATGCGCAGCATGAGCTTAAAAGAATAGATTATAAACTCGCGTTCAACAATGCCCTGTTTGAATATGCAAAGCAATTGGCAGGTAAGAAAACAACAATCATCTGTGGAGATTTTAACGTTGCTCATAAAGCCATTGATCTCGCCAATCCCAAAGCAAATGAAAAAAATCCAGGTTTTTCCATTGAGGAAAGGAACTGGATGGACAGGTTTATCAATGCCGGATGGGTGGATACTTTCAGGGTTTTCAATCAGAAGCCTGGGCAATACACCTGGTGGAGTTATCGTTTCAATGCCAGAAGTAAGAATATAGGCTGGCGGATTGATTATTTTATAATTGATGAAAACAGCAAATCAAGATTGAAAGGTGCTGCCATATTAACGGATATCCCCGGTTCTGATCATTGCCCGGTGCAGTTGGAATTGAAAACCGGGTTGAAATAGAATAAATAATTAACATGCTGTGTTAACTTTTTTGTTGCAATAGAGCTGATATGATAATATACTTTAAAACAAAAAAGCTGCAAAAGATTTGTAACAACACAAACGAGGCTGTTAAAAAGCTTGGTTCAAAAATGGCGCGAAAATTACAGCAACGATTGATGGAACTTAAAGCGGCTTCCTGCATGGATGATATTTCCAAGGTACCGCCTGCACGCTGTCACCAGCTTTCAGGAAACCGTAAGGGGCAGTTGTCCGTAGATCTCGAATATCCATACAGACTTTTGTTCATTCCTGCAAATGATCCGGTACCTGTTACACAAGATCGTGGGCTGGATTGGACAAAGGTTACAGAAATTGAAATTGTCGAGATTGCCGATACACATTAAATAAGGGAGTACAAATTATGCTGACGGCAAAAAAACTTTACGGGTTTGAGCCGGATTACGCAATTTCTCCGGGAGAAACACTTAAAGAGGTAATGGAATCGCTGAATATGTCGCAGAAAGAACTGGCTGTACGTACCGGTCTGACTGTCCAGTCGCTCAACCGAATTTATAAAAGAGAGCAGCCCATTACCTACGAAACTGCTAACAAGCTTGAACTTGCCACCGGAGTGCCTGCAAGAATGTGGAACAATCTGGAGGCACAATACAGAGAGCAGTTGGCAAAAATCAAGGAACGGAAGCAGCTTGCCGGGGCTCTTGACTGGCTAAAAACAATTCCCGTCCAGGAACTTGTTAACCGCAAGGCCATCGAACCCCAAAAAGATAAGGCGCTTCTTCTTAGAGGAGTATTAAAGTTCTATGGTGTCAGCAGTGTTGCGGCCTGGAAAGATATCTGGACAAAACCGGCAATAGCCGCAAGACGTTCACAGTGTTTTGAATCCCGCCCCGGGCCAGCTTCAGCCTGGATAAGACTTGGTGAAATTCAGGCGCATCAAATTGAATGCGAGCCGTTTGATAAGGCCAAATTCGCGAAGGCTGTAAAAAAAATCCGTCTGTTGACTGTACAAGATCCTGAAGAGTTTATTCCTGAAATGATTAGATTTTGCTCTGAATCAGGTGTTGCTCTTGCGCTGGTTCCGGAAATGAAAAAAGTGCCGTGGCATGGTGCAACAAAATGGCTGTCAGCATCAAAGGCGATGATTTTGCTGAATCTTCGAGGGAAGGCTGAAGATCAATTCTGGTTTTCTTTTTTTCATGAAGCTGGACATGTGCTTCATGACAGTAAAAGAGACCTTTATATAAATGACGGCAGCACAGACGATCCACGTGAACAAAAAGCAAATGATTTTGCTGCCAAGATCCTTATCCCGCGTGATCGGGATTCGGAAATTGCTTCAATGAGAGCAAAGGCGGACGTAATCTGTCTTGCACGCGAGCTTGAAATTTCTCCGGGAATTGTCGTAGGGCGTTTCCAGCGCCTCACCAAAAAATGGAACTATTTCAATGGGCTTAAACGCAAATTTCAATGGATAAATTCTAAAGGTAGAAAATCTTGATGCATCAAAACAACGGCCTGTGCATGCAGTACATTTTGACAAGGAGGAAATATAGTTTTGATTTATCTATGCAAATGCAATTAATTTGTGCAGAAATCAAGGAACAGATGATACAGAATTATAGGTTTTCCAATTGATATCCGATTATGTACAGATCGGTAGGTGCAATCAAGTTCGTCAATGATATTTACTCTTATCCAATTTCCTCCGGGACGCATCTGAATTTTAGCCGCATTTGTTTTAAATTTATTTTCAGCTTTCTCAGCCCAAATCTCAGGCGTGTCAGATTGAATATAGCCCAGCATCCCGCCTTCATCTTTATCAGCAGCATAATTTCCTGCAAGAAATTCTCCAATGCCACTTGAACCGGAATATTTGCTTATTGTATGCGTTTTAGCGCTAAGCCGTTTGGCTTCAAAAGGGTAACATGGGCGAGAACCATGGCAGACCCTTTCAAATTCAATATCAAGCCTTTTTCGGTGTTTTCCCTTGCGAATCGGACTGTTTACTCTGGGCTCTTCATGCACTGTGTATTTTCCTACCCATCTGGGATAATTCCGATCCTGCAGAACTTCTTTGATTTTCTTGACGAGATCTCCTGTTATATCTTCTTCTTCAGAACTTTTGTATACTGCAGCATCAAGTCGTTCATACCCCCATTTAAGCAGAGTAAAAACTCGTTTTCTAAAAGCGCTACGATAATCATTAATATCATCAGAGTAATCTGTTGATAGCTGAGCATAATTGCTCTTAGGCATAGATATTAAGCTCCGGTCATTGTCAGTTTTTCAGCAATAAATTCGTCAGCATCAATAAGGGCCTGGCTCTTTAGCAGACTGAGGCGGTGCCGTGTTTTTACAAAGTATGTAGTTCTACCGTCAAACATTTTTAAATTTCTTTTAAAATAAATCCATTGCCCCTGTTGCCTCAACAGCTTTTGTTCAAGTTCTGATAATTCATCTCCAACAGCCTTATCTTCAAGTTTGATAACCCGGACAGAGTCGGCAGGTGGATTTTCAGGATGTTCAATTTTCAATATAACTAATGTGTCCGAATAAAATGCCGTTATGCAGTGCTGATCTATTATTTCGTTATCAAGAAAATCGTCAAGTTCTTTTTTTAGTATTGTTGCGTATGATTTTATCTCTGCCTGAGTAGCCGCTTTTATTGCATTATCCGCAATTGCACCTTCATTAAGATTCATTCGAATATTTAAAAAATCATTTACCAAGTATCTTTCGCTCTTATCAATTCCCAGCAGTCTATATACTTTCTCGTTCATTCGATCCATCAGAGGTATTAAATCAGATATTCCCTCTGGCTTCTCAAATAAAGAAAAGGTGTTTTTTTTCATCAAATTTGCTGAGACTGCAGCAATTTCGTCATACAGTCTTACCCATGCTTTAAGTTCCTTTGGAGACAAATTGTCAAATGGGACCGGAAGCAACATCAAATCCTTTTTGCTGAGTACGCCGCGTTCGATTCCCCATGATGGGGATGACATATATTGCTGGTATAGAACAAAATCAGAACAAAGATATAAAGCTAATGCTTTTAACAAATTGGTTTTTGATACATCACCGGCTATTCCAATCTGTCTCGGTGGAACCACAATGAATTCATTGGAAAAAACAGCAAAACGTCTCATCGCATCAATTATAATATGCGGTGGTCGACAAATGGCTAATGGTTTAAAACCACCACGTTTTCTTACATAAACTCTTGATATATCTACAGCCTGCAAAGCTTCTACAGGAAAAGTGAAGATTCTCCCGCATCTTCGCAGAGCGTCCATTTTTAACTCTTTTTTACCCTCAACTTCAGGAGTATGTTCAACATATTCATCAACATCTTTGGTACGTAATTGTAGCCCTTCATGGATTGATAAATTATGATTTTTGGCAAACGCTGAAAGAGAGACAAATCGTTTTGCCAAAGAGGATAATAGAAACCTATCACGTGGGGTTCCCCACATCGCCAGCTTCCATGGCTGACTGCTGCCTGTTGCGGCTTCATGTCGTGGTATTTCACGAATTTCATCTGCATTAACAATTACTGTCCATAGCTTTTTTTTGTTTCTATCTTTAATATCATAGCGGGATAGCTGGTTTACTGCGAACGGAGCATATGTAATTATTCTGGAAGATTCGATTTCAATATTTTCATATGATTTGGAATAAAATAATGCTGCGGCAGGGTTATGAGCATTCTTAAATAATAAATGCCGAAGATTTGAAAAATTTACAACGCACCACACATCCATCTTACTGAAGAAATAATGCCTGAACTTTTCGGCTTTATCTGAAGATTTAAAAAGAGTAAAGGCTGGCATTAATAATCCGATTATTCCTTTGCTTGAAAGATGCTGTGATGCTTTCCATGAAAAAGCTTCTGCGATCTGATTTTGACTCGCTGGAAATTTTTTACTGTTCTTATTAATCCATTCCAGAGCGGCTCTATCACCTTTTTCCAGTTTATTCTTATTGATAACTTTCCACGGCGGATTACCCACAATCCAGTTATAGCCCTTTGTTGTTTCCTCTTTCTGCCAGACTGAATCAGTATCAAAAAAACCTTCCTGGCAGTAAAAAATATTTTTATTTCTTAACACTGGCAACTTAAATTTTTTATAGCATGCTTTTTCCAGATCAGGGGGATCAGTATAATCAAGAAGTGTTAGAATCAGGCTGAGTTCAGTTACATTGCAGGCATCTTCATCGATATCTAATCCAAAAATGTGAGAAGTTAGAAGTCTTCGTAATTCAGAAGGCTTAAGGTTTTTATCAGGGCGTGGCTGCAATTCACGTTCTATAAGCCTTCTGTAGCATTGCACAAGAAATGCCCCTGACCCGCATGCAGGATCAAAAACTTTCATGCCTTTTTTTAACGGCTGCTTATTATCAAGCTCGTCAAGCATAAAGTTTACCAGATGGACCGGCGTATAATATGCCCCGTGACTCCGCCCTCTGCCCTCGGCATGCATAAATTGCTGATAGACCATTGACAGTGTTTCAATTGGGATATGCTCAAAGTTATAAGCCTCGAAATCCAGATGCATTTGTCCGGAAGCAGGATCA
>DAOWEJ010000107.1 GCA_030638575.1 Deltaproteobacteria bacterium
TAATTGAAAAAGGTGAATTGAGCATACTAAACAAAGACATAGCGGAAATCGAAAGAATGTTAAAAACAATGATAAAGTCTTTAGAAAACAAACCCCTGGCCCAGACCGATCACCCTTACTATATTGTCAATAAATGAATATCATTATGAAGCTTAGCCTATACTTTAAGTAATCACCGAGTCGCGACAGGGCGGGCCTTGATTCCTTGACTCCTGGAATCCTTGGACCCTCTTCTCCAACTAAATTGGAGAAGAACCACATACCTTTTCTTTTTTATGGAAATTGCTTTCTCCTGTCGAGATTTCGGTATTGTATCGCCTCTGAGATGTGGTCGACTAAGATTTCGTTACTACTTTCTATATCGGCAATGGTTCGAGCAATCTTAAGGATGCGGTTATATGCACGGGCGGAAAGGCCGAGTTTATCGATCGCTGATTCAAGAAGACTGGAAGATGGTTCATCTATCCCGCAATATTTTTTAATATGACGGCTGCTCATCTGCGCGTTGCAGTAGATTTTTGTACGGATAAATCTTTGGGATTGAATTGATCGAGCTGACTCAACACGTGTTCTTATTTCTTTTGATGACTCTGTATTCGATTCTCCCATCAAGTCCTTATAAGGGACTGCGGGTACTTCCACATGAATGTCAATCCTGTCTAACAGAGGGCCTGAAATTTTTGATCTGTACTTGTGAATCTGGTGATGTGTACATCTGCATTCATGTTTTGGGTCGGAAAAATATCCACAAGGGCAGGGGTTCATTGCAGCGATCAGCATAAAGCTTGATGGATAAGTAATTGTTGATGCAGCCCGGGAAATAGTCACCTGAAGATCTTCAAGAGGCTGGCGAAGTACTTCAAGGACATGCTTTTTGTATTCGGAAAGCTCATCCAAAAAAAGAACACCATTATGGGCAAGGCTGACCTCTCCGGGTTTCGGGATATGGCCTCCACCGATTAAGCCTGCATCTGATATGGTGTGATGGGGAGATCTGAATATCCTTTTCGTAATCAGGGCCTGATCCTTTTTAAGCATTCCGATTACACTGAAAATTTTGGTGGTCTCTATAGCCTCATCAAATGTTATCGGCGGAAGTATGGTAGGAAGACGTCTTGCCAGCATGGTCTTGCCGGAGCCTGGCGGACCGATCATTATAAGGTTATGGCCGCCTGCAGCAGCCACTTCCAAAGACCGTTTTGCATGCTCCTGTCCCTTAACCTCTGAAAAATCGACTTCAAATTTGTTATCCCGTTCAAATATGGCGGAAATGTCTGCTTTTTCAGGCTTTATCCTGATAAATCCGCGAAAAAAGTCTACTACCTGGTGCAGTGTTTTTACAGGATAAACAGGAATCTCTCTTACAACAGATGCTTCCCTCCTGTTGTCAAAAGGTACTACTATGCCTTCATAGCCAGCACTTTTTGCTGCAAGGGCCATGGGGAGAGAACCGTTTACCGGTTTAACCCGTCCGTCTAAAGAGAGCTCGCCTAATATAAGGTATTTGTTTATAATATTTTGAGGGACTATTCCGGTTGCAGAGAGTATTCCAATGGCTATAGGGAGATCAAAACCTGTCCCTTCCTTTTTTATATTGGCAGGGGCTAAGTTTACTGTGATCCTGTCATCAGGAAAACTATACCCCGAATTGTTAATAGCAGACTTAACTCTCTCTTTGCTTTCTTTTACAGAAGCTTCAGGAAGCCCGACAGTGGTATAGGTTGGAAGTCCTGAGGTTATATCTACCTCTACTTCAACAAAATAAGCATCAATTCCGATAAGCGCACTGCTTAATGCCTTAGCAAGCAATTTGCCTCCTGTATTAATCTTTTTAATTTAAATTTAATGACATTAAACTTAAAATTATAACAAATAGTACTATAGAGAACAATCTTTTTTATTCTCATAAAACAAAAACACAGGGTAAAGGCATTTTTAAAATAATGTTACCTTTGGAACTTGTCCGGGGCTTAAAAACCTTTAAGCCCCTCCTTTTAAACTGATTTTATTTTTCCAAATGCGTTTATCCTGAGCAAAAACATTATAGAGCTTGATTTTATATCGTATCTGTGTTGAATGTAAGAAACAAGATTTGTGAAAAATCCGATAAGATTAGATATAATATCCATGCATTTTAACCAAAGAACTATTAAAAAATCAGCCGGCTGTTCAGGTGTAGGCCTTCATTCAGGCAAAAAGGTTAATTTGACCGTTAAGCCGGCACCTGTTAATCATGGTGTTAAATTCATAAGGACAGACCTTCTTGACAGTCCATGCATAACTGCCCATTTTAACCAAGTTGTTGATACAAGCCTTGCAACTGTTATCGGGAGTGACGGTTGTATTGTGTCGACTATAGAACATCTTATGGCAAGTTTTGCAGGCCTTTCAATCGATAATGCCATAGTTGAGCTTGACGCATATGAAGTTCCTGTAATGGATGGCAGTGCCGGCCCTTTTACTGAATTGATAAAGAGTGCAGGCATAAAGGAACAGGATGCGCCCAGGCATTTTTTTGTGCTCAAAGAGCCGATTGTGCTGGAAGAAAGCGGAAAATCAGTTGCCGTATATCCTTCAACAACTTTTAAAATAACGTGTACTATAGACTTTGATCATCCTGTTATAAAAAAACAAACCTATTCAATAGATGTTTCGGATAAAGTCTTTGAGGGTGAAATAAGTAGAGCCAGAACATTTGGTTTCCTACAAGAAGTAGAATATATGAAGCGCTATGGCCTGGCGCGCGGTGGTTCCCTTGATAATGTCGTTGTAATAGACAAAGATAGCATACTTAACGAAGATGGTTTGCGATACACCGATGAGTTCGTACGGCATAAGATTCTTGATTGCCTCGGCGATTTTTCCCTTCTCGGGATGCCGATTTTAGGTCATTTGGTGGTTAATAAATCCGGTCATGCCTTTAACCATGCCTTTCTCGAAAAATTCTTTTCAAAAAAAGCGTCATGGGAAACCCGCACAATCAATGATTCTTGAGATCCTGATCGATTTCAATCAAAATCTCTTGCAATTTAAGCGGGTTTCCGATATGTATCAATCCAGTATTTTTTCGTGATTCCCTTCGATCTTTTATGGTTTAAATAATAGGGAGACCTTCGAAAAGTGGCGTTTTGCAAAGGTCTCATAGGGTTATATTTTTATATGACATCAATGGTGAATCGGAAAATATTTATTATACTTCTTAGCACACTCTTTCTTGTTAACAGTCCATGTTTTGCACAAGAGGCGAGACTGGTTAATATAAATATATCAAACACGCGTGATGATCTTCTCATATACTATAGTGTTGAGGGTGCTTTCAGGGAAAAATCAAAAAATGCTATTTTAAGTGGGGCACCGGCGACTTTTTCATTTTATGTCACATTGTACAAGGTCCGTAATTTTTGGATGGATAAGAATATTGCCGACATAAAGGTAACCCATACAATAAAATACGATAGCATGAAGAAAGAATTTACTGTTCAGAGGCCGTGGAAAAACAGCAACCCCGTGATCACCAAATCTTTTGAAGAAGCCCGGAAGTTGATGACCAAGATTGACAGCCTGAAAGTTATTCCGCTTAGCGGACTCGATAAAGGCAGTCGATATCAAATAAGGACTAAGGCCGAGGTTAGCAAAATAACCCTTCCTTTATATCTACATTATATCCTGTTTTTTGTTTCTTTGTGGGACTTTGAAACTGATTGGTATACAATAGATTTTATTTACTGAACAGATTTGACTGTGCTAAACTGCCATAGAGGCCGATCTCTTAGTAAGTGAACAGTATTATAAAGCAAACCGGTTTTTTCTTTCTCCCCGCGATACCATGAACAATAAAAATTCCGAAAAGCCAAAATCATACTACCTTAATCAAGACCGTAAACGGCGAAAGCGTGAATTAGTCCTGATTGTTGTTATAATCGCTGTAGTTGTACTATTAACTTTCGTTGAGAACAGAATAATACATTTCGGAGCCGACTTTCCCGTTTCCAACGCAATTTTAATGTTTATTTTGATCAACATTAATTTGCTGTTAGTTGTTTTATTGATATTTCTTGTTTTTAGAAATTTGGTAAAGCTTCTTTATGAAAGAAAGCGCAAAGTCATGGGGGCAAAGCTCCGCACGAGGCTGGTGGTTGCCTTTATCTCTCTTACTTTTTTACCGACAATAGTACTTTTCTTCTTTTCCATCAACTTTATCACAAACAGTATCGAATTCTGGTTTAAAGTTCCGGTGGAACAAGCCCTTGAAAAATCTCTGTATGTCGGAAGAAGTATATATAAACGGGTCGAAGGGAATAATCAATTTTTTATAGAGAGAATCACATACCAGATAAAAAAAAAGAAACTTTTAAGCCCGGATAATACAAAAGCCCTTTCCAGATATATCCAGGTTGTTCAGCGTGCATTCAATCTTGATGCCGTTGAGGTTTATTCCGCAACCTCAAAGCGCCTTACATTTGCACTTTCACCTGGACTGGAAGACATAGCTTTAAAAGCGGTTTCCTCAGATAATCTTTTTAAAAATACTATTCCCAAAAGTGCATGGTCCATATCCGAAAACATAATAAAAGGAGAGCTTATAAGAACTATCGGAACTATACCTTTTGGAGTAAAACGCACTGAAGCCACGGCTTTTGTTGTAGTAGCCGACCTGATTCCTCCGGATATTTCTCAAAACATGAAGTCGATTTCAAGAGGTTTTGAAGAGTACCAGCAGATAAAACTGCTTAAAAAGCCGATCCAGGTTACATATTATATATCACTATCAATAGTAGCGTTACTTGTACTGTTTTGTGCGATGTGGTTTGGTTTTTACCTGGCGAAATCGATAAGCATACCCATCAAGGAGCTCGCCGAAGGAACTCGGAGAGTGGCTGAAGGAGAGCTTAGCTTTACTATAGACCCTGTTGCTGATGATGAAATGGGAAGCCTTGTTGATTCATTTAACAAGATGACCAGAGATCTGCGCGTCAGCAGGGAGCAATTGGAATTATCCGCCCTCATGCTTCAGCATCAAAATGTTGAGATTGAAGAACGACGTCAATACATGGAGATTGTTTTAAATAATGTATCTGCCGGAGTAGTAACACTTGACTCAAGGGGATATGTCTCGACTATAAACAAATCGGCTGAAAAGATGCTGAACCTCAAGTCAGAGGATATCCTAAAAAAAAGCTATAAGAATCTCTTAGGCGGACAGCATCTGCACCTGGCTGGAGAAATAATGGAAAACCTTTCCAGCTCCAAGAACGATGCTGTAGAATTGCCTCTAAGATTATCGATTGATGGTAGACTGAGAAGTTTTCTCGTCTATGTCAACGCTCTCAAGGACGAACCCGGAAATCACATGGGTATGGTAATGGTATTTGACGATTTGACAGAACTTGAAAAGGGGCAACGGATGGCGGCATGGCGTGAAGTTGCACGCAGAATTGCTCATGAAGTAAAAAATCCGTTGACACCGATAACACTGTCGGCGCAACGTCTTAAACGAAAATTTTCTGAGCAAATTAATGATCCTGTTTTTAAAGAGTGCATCCTGATGATAATTGACCATGCTGACCTGATTCGAAACCTTGTAAATGAGTTTTCATCATTTGCCAGGTTTCCTTCGGCAAATCCAAAACCCTGTGAATTGCCCACAATAATTGAAGA
This sequence comes from Deltaproteobacteria bacterium, assembly GCA_030638575.1. Classification (GTDB taxonomy): domain Bacteria; phylum Desulfobacterota; class Desulfobacteria; order Desulfobacterales; family JAUWMJ01; genus JAUWMJ01. The sequence continues at coordinate 5,659 of DAOWEJ010000107.1, forward strand.
GACCATAGCGCTATACAAAGAAGGACATAAAAACATTACTTTTGAAACAAGCGTTCAGGACAAATTTCCGCTTCTTAACCTTGATCGCCAGCAGATAAAACAGGCGATGATTAATCTTCTTGACAATGCTATTGCAGCGATTAAAAATGAAGGTAAAATTTTTATATCTTTAGCCCATGATCCCATTTTAAATATGGTACGTCTAGAAATTGCCGATAATGGAGCAGGCATTTCTGATGAAGATAAAACACGTCTTTTTGAACCGAATTTTTCAACAAAAACGGCAGGCATGGGCTTGGGGCTTACAATTGTAAGTACAATTATTGCTGACCACAATGGAATGATAAGTGTACGGGACAACAAACCACACGGTGCTAAATTTGTTATAGAACTACCGGTATAAAAGGTAGAGGCTGGGAAGCCGGGAAGCTGGAAGGCTTAAAAGCTGCGGAGCCTTCCGTCTTCTTTCCTTTATATTTTTTTAGTTTGAATAAGAAGTCTGATTCCGATTTGTCCGGATTTGTTTTTTAGTAGTATAATATTTATACTCAATAAGGAGATAAAGCCATATGTTTCCATCTATTTTAATTGTTGATGACGAGCCGTCCATTCTCCAGTCTTTGGGCGGTCTTCTTTCTGATGAAGGATTCGAAGTTATTACAGCTTCGAATGGATATGAAGCGTTGAAGATAATTGAAAAGGAGTCTCCTGATCTGGTTTTGCTTGATATATGGATGCCCGGCATCGACGGCATTGAAACCTTAAAAGAGATCAAAAAGGATAATCCTTTTATACAGGTAATAATAATTACAGGACATGGGAATATAGAAACCGCTATAAAAGCCACAAAACTCGGCGCGTTCGATATGATTGAAAAGCCGCTTTCCATAGACAAGGTAATTGTGGCAATTAATAATGCACTGAATTTCAGGCGACTGGAAGAAGAAAATAGATATCTGCGGAAGAAGACAATCGAAAAAAACTCCATAAGCGGAAGCAGTTCGCCTATTATAGCTCTGAAGAAGCAGATAGAAATAGCTGCTCCGACAGATACATGGATTCTGATAACAGGTGAGAATGGAACTGGCAAAGAATTGGTGGCCCGAACGGTACACCAGTTGAGCCCCCGGGCAAATCAGCCCCTTATTGCTGTCAATTGTGCAGCAATTCCTGAAGAATTAATTGAAAGCGAATTATTTGGTCATGAAAAAGGCGCCTTTTCAGGAGCAACTACTAAGAAAATAGGCAGATTTGAAATGGCCAACAACGGTACCATTTTCTTAGACGAAATCGGCGATATGAGTTTAAAGACCCAGTCTAAAATTCTACGTGTGCTCCAGGAACAAAAATTCCACAGAGTAGGAGGAAGTAGAACACAGAGTGTAAATGTAAGGGTCTTTGCAGCAAGCAACAAAGGCCTTGAAGAAGAGATTAAAAAAGGAAGTTTCAGAGAGGACCTTTACTACCGATTGAATGTGATACCAATCAAAGTTCCGACATTAAGTGAGCGTAGCGAAGATATTCCCCTTTTGGTTGAAATTTTTCTTGATGAATGCGCAAAGCAGAATCAGAGAAAAAGAAAGAAGATAACAAAGGGAGCTCTATATTTGTTATGTAGTTATTCATGGCCCGGAAATGTCAGGGAACTGAAGAACCTTATAGAACGGCTGACTATAATGGTGGAAAAGGATTCCATAGAGGATTCCGATATACCTGATTCTTATTACCAGGGCAGACCGAAGCGGGCAGAATCGGTTGAGCCGCAGTTTTTATTGATTGATGATTTCAGGGAAGCAAAAAAGGCTTTTGAAAAAGAATTTATACAAAATAAACTTTTGCAAAATGATAACAACATAACAAAAACAGCAAAAGATATAGGGGTTGGACGAAGTTATCTTCATAAGAAGATTAAAAAGCTTAAATAGTGCACATTTTTCAACAGGCTTTAATACGAAACAGCTAATTATTTAAAGGGTCGTGGAGTTTTTCCTCAAAGGTTTTTTTTTAGTGAACCGTTTGTGTTTTAATGATTGTCAGCGGTTCGTCCGGGGAATAGCCTATTAGCCCGTAAAAACCTTAACAATAAAATCGAGGAACTGTCGTACGGCAGCTATCTCGCTTAAATTAGATTTGAGCCAGCCCCAGCAGACAGAATCCCACGACGGCGATGATCTTCTCTGCCTGTATGGACTTAGCGCAGAAGATAGGGGGCGTGTACAGGGGACTGTAATCATTTGTTAAGGCTTTTACGGGCTAATAGGCTATTCTCCAGACTAACAGAGCAGAGATCGAAAAACTCCCCACTCCTCAATTATTTAGCCGGGGATCGAAGTTTGAGAGTTATAAGTGGCGATTTAAAGGGGAAGAAGCTGCGCTCGGCCAGAGGAACGCTGACAAGACCAACAGCTGATCGGTTGCGTGAATCAATATTTAATATAATTGCCTTTCAAGTCCAGGGTGCGTTTGTACTGGATCTGTTTGCCGGGACAGGTGCCTTTGCTATTGAGGCCTTAAGTCGAGGGGCTGAGTTCGCTGTATTTATTGATAACACTAAGAATGCTATTTCTATAATAAGAGAAAATATTAAATCCTGTATGATAGATAGCAGAGCTAAAGTTATTAAATGGGATATAAAAAGAAATTTAAACTGCATTAAACTAATGAGTCCTCCATTTAATCTTGTATTTATCGACCCTCCTTACAATAAAAACTTTATCAAACCGGCCTTGACTAATCTCCACCTTAGCTCTTCCATGGAAAATGGCGCCTTAATTATTGTTGAGCATTCTAACTTTGAATCTATTCCAGAAGAACCTGTTGTATTTAAACTTACAGACCAGAGAAGATATGGAAAAACGCTTGTTTCGTTTTTAAATTATATGGTATGAATAAGTTGCCTTAGGCGCTTAGCAACATCGTGTCGACAATTTTTTGTCGATGTTACTCGATAAGTTGTTTTTACGCCGGAATATTATGTTACGGGTTGCGTGTTGCGTGTTGCGAGTTGTAAAAATTGGAAATAAACCTTTTTTATATCCCGTAACGCGAAACCCACAACAGACTATATGAACCAAACATCTGAAAGAAAGGAGCGGTCAATACATGCAAAGAGTTGCTATATATCCTGGTTCATTCGATCCTGTTACAAACGGGCATATTGATATTATTGAACGAGGCCTTAAGATTTTTGATAAAATCATCGTTGCCATCCTGCATAATCCCGGTAAAGAATATCTGTTTAACATTGAAGAGCGGATGGATATGCTTGAAAAAAGCACAAAAAAATTAGAAAATATTGAGCTTGATGCCTTTAACGGACTCCTCGTAGACTTTGCAGACCAACGAAAAGCACAAGCAATACTCCGCGGAATGCGCGCTGTATCTGATTTTGAGTATGAATTTCAGATGGCGCTGATGAATCGACGTTTGAATCGAGAAGTTCAGACTGTTTTCCTTATGACCGGCCTTCGTTGGATCTTCACCAGTTCGTCTATTATCAAGGAAGCTGCGCGTTTTGGCGGCGACGTAAGCGGCATGGTATCGTCTCTGGTAAACCGGAAATTAAAAGAAAAGTTCGGGTTTGTTTAATAGCGGATGTACAATATGGTTTTTAAAAAGCTTTTAAATCACCGGGCAGAGATAATTTAAAATGTTTTACAGGCCACAGCCATGAAGATATCTCTTTCAGAAAATGCCAAAGTCGTTATAAAGAAGCGGTACTTGAAAAAGGACAGTAACGGCAACATTAAAGAAACGACCGAGGAGCTTTTTGCCAGAGTGGCAAAAAGTATTGCCGGAGCAGATAAAATATTTGATCCAGATGCAAATATTGAAAACACCGAAAAAAAATTTCTTAAAATGCTATCAGGCGTGTGGTTTTTACCAAACTCTCCAACCTTGATGAATGCAGGCCGACGTCTGGGACAACTTGCGGCCTGTTTTGTTCTTCCTATAGAAGATTCCATGGACAGTATTTTTGAGACTTTGAAAAACACTGCAATGATACACAAAAGCGGGGGGGGTACAGGGTTTTCTTTTTCCCGAATACGTCCTGCAAAGGATGTGGTTCTCTCAACAGCAGGTGTTTCCAGCGGCCCTTTATCATTTATGTCGGTTTTTGACGGCGCTACTGAAACCGTTAGGCAAGGTGGGACCCGCAGGGGTGCAAATATGGGGGTTCTGCGTGTGGATCATCCTGACATTGAAGCATTCATCAAGTCCAAAAATGACCGTTACAGGCTAAATAATTTTAATTTATCTGTTGCTTTGACTGATATATTCATGGATGCACTTGAAAATGATTCTGATTACGATCTTATTAATCCACGAACAGAGAATATCTCCAGGCGCATTTCAGCCAGAAAAATATTTACAATGATAGTCGATTCTGCCTGGCGGACAGGTGAGCCGGGTGTTATTTTTCTCAACCGTATTAACAAGGATAACCCAACACCTTTACTGGGAGATATTGAAGCAACAAACCCCTGCGGCGAGCAACCTCTCTTGCCTTATGAATCCTGCACCCTGGGCTCAATTAATCTTTCAAAAATGATAACAAATAAAAAACTTAACCTAAAACGTCTTAAAAAGACTGTTTATGATGCCGTTCATTTTCTCGACAACGTTATAGAGGTTAATAAGTACCCTCTTTCTCGTATTGAAAAGATGAGCAAGAGGATCAGGAAGATCGGTCTGGGTGTTATGGGGTTTGCAGATATGCTTGTGAAAATGGAAATTCCTTATGATTCAGAGGACGCTGTTTCCAAGGCAGAAGAAGTCATGTCGTTTATTTCAGATGAATCAAAGAATGCCTCTGCTGCTCTTGGGAAAACGCGCGGAAATTTTCCGGCTTACAAGGGAAGCATCTTTGATAACGCTTTTACTCCATATATGAGAAATGCAACAACAACGACAATAGCACCAACCGGTACCATCAGCATAATAGCCGGCACTTCGGGGGGTATAGAACCGATTTTTGCAGTAGCCCATGAGAGGCATGTCCTTGACGGAAAGTCTTTATATGAAATGCATCCGCTATTTATTAAAATTGCGAAGGAAAAAGGATTTTACAGCAAGGCTCTTGTCAGAGAAATAGCAAATGTCGGTTCGGTGCAGCATATGGACAATGTCCCTGCTCATATAAAAAGACTTTTCAGAATATCCCATGATATCTCACCCCAATGGCATGTAAATATCCAGGCTGCGTTCCAGAAACATACGGATAACGCTGTTTCAAAGACCGTTAATTTCCCTGCAGATGCAACAAAGGAAGATGTTGAAAAAGTATATCTTCTCGCCCATAGGCAGGGGTGTAAAGGTGTTACGATTTACAGGTACGGAAGCCGGGAGCAACAGGTCTTGAATATCGGTAAGGAAAAAGAAAGTTCGGTGAAGATTGTACCGCGGCCCAGACCTGAACGTACCTGTGGACTCACCGAACGTATAAATACAGGGTGTGGGAAACTTTATGTTACAATCAATTATGACGATGAAGGAATGTGCGAGGTTTTTGCTCAAATGGGTAAGACCGGCGGATGCGCTTCTTCCCAGATTGAAGCTGCAGGAAGGTTGATATCCCTTGCTTTACGGTCAGGAGTAAAAATTGACGCCATAATAAAACAGCTTATCGGTATTAGATGCCCTAATTCTTCATGGCAAAATGGAAGGCAGGTGCTTTCATGTCCTGATGCAATCGCCCAGATATTAAATAACCTGACAAATTCTAATTTTGTTGATAAAAAAGAGGTTATGATGGGAGTATGTCCGGAGTGCAGTGGCGTTTTGTCTCATGAAGAAGGATGCTTGGTTTGTCGTTCATGTGGGTTCTCCAAGTGCAGCTAAAAAAGGTACTTGATGATTATAAAACCTGCCACCAGAAGGACGGTAAATACAACAGCAAGAATGTTGAAGTATTTGTCAATAAAGGCTTGAATTTTTGGTCCAAAAATATAAATGAGCCCCCCTACAAGGAAAAAACGCGCAGATCTTGAAACCATGGAGGCAATAATAAATACCGTGAAACTTATATTAAATGCACCTGCAGAAATAGTGAACACCTTGTAAGGTATGGGCGTAAACCCTGCGATACCGATAGCCCATGCATCATAAGTATTGTATAGCTTTTCAATATATTCAAACTTATGTGTAAGGCCGTAAAATGTAATAATCCTTTCCCCTATACCGGTCATGAACTGCCACCCGATAAGATAACCCAGGCACCCACCGAGGACCGATCCGGCTGAACATATCAGCGCATATTTAAATGATTTTTTCGGAATGGATACAGCAAGAGCGATAAGGAGAATATCAGGGGGTATGGGAAAAAAAGAGGATTCACAAAAGGCCAGAAAAAATAGCGCCCATGATCCATAAGGTGTTTCAGCCCAGTGCAGCACCCAGTCGTAAAAGCGACGAAGCATTTATATTTCTCCCCAGCCGTGTTCACCAACAAGTTTAACAAACCGGCATCCACCCAGGTTTGTTTTGTGTATTCCATGTTTTTCCCTGTAAAGTTTTATTAGCTCCTGGGAATACTGGTCACCGACAGGTATTACCATGCGCCCTCCCATGGCAAGGTGGCTTACAAGTGTTTCAGGGATTCTTGGAGCACCTGCGGTAATGATTATGGCATCAAATGGGCTTTCCTCTTTCCATCCTGTAGTACCGTCAGAATACCGGGTTACAATATTATGATACTGAAGCTTGTCAAAAAGACTGCGTGCTTTCACTAAAAGTGAATGTATCCTCTCGATGGTGTAGACGCGAAATGCGATCTGGGCTATGATCGCAGCCTGATATCCTGAACCGGTTCCAATTTCCAGTACCCGGTCTTGGTCTGAAAGCTGCAATGCCTGGGTCATCTCGGCTACAATATACGGCTGTGATATGGTTTGCTGTTCACCGATTGGGAGAGGAAAATCACCATATGCCTGGTCAATGAGCGCCTCACTGACAAAAAGATGTCTTGGGACTTTGCGCATAGCTGTAAGAACATTCTCATCTGTAATCCCGCGTGCTTCAATCTGTCTTTTAACCATTTCTTCCCGTTGGCGCTTATATTTCATGGAATCCTTCTGCATAACTTGTTTTTCTATCGAATCAGAGGGGTTAGGTCAAGAATATAGATTGAGGCCTTTGCAAAACGGCACTTTTTGTCCGATTAGCGCTAAAGCTTCACTAAAGTGCCTGCGTCAGGCTCAAATTTCGGCACTTTAGTGAAGCTTCAGCGCTATCCTCGATCCGCCTCAGGCGGACCTGTGGTTGAACCTGATATAAAATTTGGTCGCCTTCCTTGAACTCGAACAAAAATTACCATTTTTCAAAGATCTCAGATTTTCAACATGATAAATTTGTTATATTCAATTATAATAACATATCAGAGGCTTTAAATATACAATATTTTAAAAACTTGAATAAAGCTATTGATTTTTCAGTAAAATTTTACCATAATCAGCGTATATAAAAAAAGATACATATTACTGTCAAACGGGAAAAAGAAAAGATCAATAAGAAAAGATCAATAAGAAAAGATATTGTCGGTGCTATCAATCAACAGCTAAAGCTCTGATAAAGACTGTTATATGGAGAGTACAAGACATCTAATAATCGGAATTTTACTGGCGCTGTGTATCGTCATTTTCGGGACAGCAGGATATACATTCATAGAGGACTGGGGGGTTCTTGATGCGCTGTATATGACTATTATTACTATTTCTACTGTTGGATATAGTGAAGTGCACCAAGTCAGCAAAATAGGACGATTGTTTACAATAGTGCTTGTTTTTTTCGGGGTGGGTTTCACACTGTATGTTGCAGCTGCCGTAGTGCAGTTTATGGTTGAAGGAAGAATCAGAATCATATTGGGGAGAAGAAGATTGGAAAAGAAGATTAGACGGTTGAAAGACCATTATATAGTATGTGGGTATGGGCGCATCGGCAGGGTATTATGCAGGAACCTGAAAAGAAAGCCCCTTGACCTGGTTGTTATCGAGAAAAGTCCGGAATTGATTTCTGTGATGGATGCAGATGGCGTTCTTTATATTTCCGGAGATGCTGCCAATGAAGAAAATTTGCTAAAAGCCGGCATCAAACTGGCCAAAGGCTTGATTGCAGCACTTGCTTCTGATGCAGACAATGTATTTCTTGTGCTAACAGCCAGACAACTGGACCCTGATCTTTTAATAATGGCCAGGGCAAGCCAGGAAGAATCAAAATCAAAATTGAGAGTTGCTGGGGCCAATATAGTTGAATCACCATATGATATGGGTGCAGCAAGCATGGCCCATCGTATTATCCGTCCTACGGTTACAAGTTTTCTGGATCTTGCGTTTGCCCATAAACGGAAGGACATTCAGATGGAGGAGATACCGGTAAGTGCTTCATCCGACATGGTCAATGTCATGTTGAAAGATACAGGGATCAGGCAAAAATATAACCTGATAATAATCGCCATTAAAAAGCCGGATGGAAGTATGCTGTTTAATCCTTCTTTCGAAGCTATCATAGAGGTGGGTGATACAGTCATAGCCGTTGGAGAAGAAATAAACCTCCAAAAACTTGAGAAGATTTTGAATTCGTAACTAAATGCCGATTTATATTTTATAGATTATCCGTTTTTCCGTAATGATTATATCAACATGCTTGTCATGGGATTCTACAGGTACTTGCTGAATTATCTGGTTTTCGAATGCAAGTGCAACTTTTCTTGTAGTAATAGGAAGTTTTGGAATGAGCCGATCGTAATAGCCGTCGCCTGATCCTATCCTGCTGCCTTTTTCATCAAAAGCTATTCCCGGAATTATTGCAATATCAATAGATTCAATAGGTACTAATTTACAGCGATCGGTATTAGGCTCGAAAATCCCGCTTTGTCCAAGCTTCAAATCTTTATCAAGGCTGTCAATTTTCATCAATTTCATTTCGTATTGATTTGTATTTAGAGCCGGAAGAACAACGATTTTATCGTAATCAAAACATCTTTTTATTATATCGCGGGAAATGACTTCACAGCTGTTATTTATATAAAGTAGGGCAATTTTTGCTTCTAGGAAATTGGCAAAATCAAAGAGACGATTTTCGATTTTTTTAGTTTTTTCTTCTATGTCGCCATCAGATGATGCATCCAGCATTTTTAAAATATCATCGCGGATTTCAGATTTGGTTTTTTGAATTTCTTCCATATATAATCTCCTGAACAAATATAATAATTTCTTTTAGTATACAAAATGGGTGATAAATGTCAACTTGCAATAATCATTGACTAATTAGCCCGCCAATGATAGGTTTCCCGCGTTTTCATGGGTGTCCCTTGCCACATGTAGCACTGCTTGAGTGATAATAGTAAAAAAAACGTCAAAAATAGAAAGCTTTCATGGTTTTGATACTATGGGTGCTAAAACTTAAGGCACGCTTTTAAAACCGGATCACCTGAATGCTCTTTAATGCCTGTTTCAAAGGTCTCAGGTTATAATACAGATTAAGTTTTTTTTTCTTAGAATTTAAATAAAATATAGGGATTGTAATGCTTGAAATCAAGTTTGTAAGGCAAAAATTTTCTGATGTTCAAAAAGCACTTTCAGATCGGGGTGAGACAGCAGATATTGAAATTTTAAAAGATTGCGATGCGAAACGCAGAGAGATTCTCCTTGAGGCAGAGCAGCTAAGGCATCGTCGGAATGTGGTTACAGAGCAGATTGCAACTATGAAAAAAGCGGGAGAAGATGCCGAAAGTCTTGTGACCGAGATGCGCGAAGTTTCAGCAAGGATCAAGGAGCTGGATAAATCTTTGTCTGAAAATGAGGAAAAATTAAATATAATTCTTCTCAGATTGCCTAATATTCCCCATTCATCGGTTTTTGTCGGAAAAGACAGCCTGGAAAATCCGGTGGTAAAACAGGTCGGAAAGTTGCCTGAATTTGAATTCGAACCGCAGGCCCACTGGGACCTGGGCCGAAAGCTCGGAATACTCGATTTTGATAGAGCTGCTAAGATAACCGGTGCGCGCTTTCCTCTTTATTTTGGGGCAGGGGCAAAACTGGAAAGGGCTTTAATTAATTTAATGCTTGATGTCCACACTACAGAACATGGCTATAAAGAAGTGCTCCCCCCTTTTATCGTGAATCGAAAATCCATGACCCATACCGGGCAATTACCTAAGTTTGAAGAAGACCTTTTTAAGCTGGAAGGATGGGATTATTTCCTGATACCAACAGCTGAAGTTCCTGTGACCAACATTCACCAGAATGAGATTCTGGATGAAAATATGCTGCCTGTATTATATACTGCTTATACTCCCTGTTTCCGCTCAGAGGCCGGATCTTATGGAAAGGATACAAGGGGATTGATTCGGCAGCACCAGTTCAATAAGGTTGAACTCGTAAAATTCACACGGCCGGAAACATCTTATGATGAACTCGAAAAGCTTTTAAGCGATGCTGAGGCAATTTTAAAACGCCTGGAATTGCCCTACCAGGTTGTAAGCCTTTGTACAGGAGACCTGGGCTTTTCAGCAGCAAAGACCTATGATATTGAAGTCTGGATGCCTGCACAGGGTGTTTACAGAGAGATTTCATCATGCAGTAACTTTGAGAGCTTTCAGGCCAGACGTGCAAATATCCGTTTTAAAACAAAAGGGAAAAAGGGGACTAAACTTGTCCACACCTTAAACGGATCAGGACTTGCTGCAGGACGCACGGTTGCAGCGATACTTGAAAATTTTCAGGAGGCTGACGGCTCTGTAATTCTGCCTAAAGCAATCAGGCCTTATATGGGAAATATGGAAAGAATAAAGTCGTGAAACTTAATAATTTTCCGGAAGAGATTAAGCCTTATATCATTCCCAAAGCTAAAGGCGAGATGATTTATCGCTGTTTGGGCTGCGACAGGGAATTTGGTATAAAGAAGCTTTTATATACCTGCCCGGATTGCGGCCAGGTATTATTGATTTACGATAAAAATATTAATCTCTTAAAAGAGATCAGCGGGGAAACCTGGCGCAGTATTTTCGATTACCGAAAGATGCTTACAATCCCTGCACTCAAAGGCATATATCGTTATCACGAATTCATCGGTCCTGTAATACCCATGGATGATGTGGTCTATCTGGGGGAGGGCCACACACCTGTTATTAAAGCAAATACGTTTTTACAGGAAAAGACCGGGCTTGAGTTTTATTTTAAAAACGATGGACAGAATCCCAGCGCATCTTTTAAAGACCGGGGCATGGCCAGCGCTTTCAGTTATATCAATTTTCTGGTTAAAAAAGGCTTTATTTCAGATGTACTGGCCTTATGTGCTTCCACTGGTGACACTTCCGCAGCCGCAGCATTATATGCAGGATACATGAATCCAAATGTCAAATCAGCAGTGCTGCTGCCCCACAAAAAGGTTACCCCTCAGCAGCTTTCTCAGCCCCTGGGAAGCGGTGCAAGTGTATTTGAAGTTCCCGGAGTGTTTGATGATTGCATGAAGGTTGTGGAAGTTTTGTCTGAAAAATACAATGTTGCTTTGTTAAACTCCAAAAACGCCTGGCGAATTCTAGGGCAGGAGTCCTATTCATACGAGATCGCACAGGATTTTGAATATGACTTGAAAAAGAAAGTCATCGTAGTGCCCATCGGAAATGCAGGCAACATTACAGCGGTTATGAGCGGGTTCTTGAAATTTTTTGAAGCAGGCATCATCAATACCCTGCCGAAAATTCTTGGTGTGCAATCTGTCCATGCCAATCCTGTCTATCGTTACTATCTGGAACCTGATGTCAAAAAGCGAAAATTCATTCCAATGACGGTAAAGTTGAGTGTGGCTCAAGCGGCAATGATCGGAAACCCGGTCTCTATGCCCAGGGTGATTCACCTTGTTGATCTTTATAACCGCATGTCCGGAAAACAGAATGTATTTTTTATTGAAGTTACGGAACAGGCTATAATGGACTGGGAGCTTCTTGCAAACAGGAATGGACACATTGCGTGTACCCATGGCGGTGAATCTTTAGCCGGCCTTGTTGAAGCTAAAAAAAAGGGTGTTATTAAAAGCGATGATAGTGCCGTTATAGATTCAACAGCCCATGCCCTGAAATTTTCGTCCTTTCAGCAGATGTATTTTGAAAAAAGGTTTCCGCCGGAATTTAAAATCAAACCAGACCCAAAGCTCGTGAATTTGCCTGTTTTTATTCACCCGAAAGATGTTAAAAAGGTTCCTGCTCCGGGAAAACCGCTGACAGGAGATGATTTTGATATGTTTGTAAATCGCGTGTCTGATGAAATTGCAACCATTTTGGATCTAAAAAAAGTTTAGAATTTGGCTTAACAGAGGCAATTACCTTACAGCTTCTAAACTATCGAGGAAAAAAATGATGAAAAAAAATCAGCTTGTTTGGACCGGATATATATTTTTGATAATCTTTTTTATAGCGTCATGCGCAGGTGGTGCACAACTGCGAAGAGATCAGGCTGAAGCATTAAGAAAGCTCGGTGAAGCATACCTTAAAGATCAGAACTACACATATGCATTAAGGGAGCTTTTTAAAGCGGAAGAACTTTATCCTGACGATCATATTCTGCAAAATGATCTTGGCATAGCATACAGGATGAAGGGAAAGTCAGACCTTGCGATCCGACATTTTAAAAAGGCACTGAAATTAAAACCTGATTATGCGCCTGCGAGAAATAATCTGGGAGCAGCATATTTTGATAAAAAGGACTGGGATGCCGCCATTGACTGCTATAAGGAGGTTGCCGATAATATACTCTATGCAACCCCTCACTTTCCACTTAATAATCTCGGAAGAGCCTATTACGAGAAAAAAGCATATAAGCTTTCAGAAAAATATTATCTTGAAGCCCTCGAGATAGAACCTAAATATGTACCTGCCTTACAGGGTTTGGGACAAACGTATATTGCAATGGGAAAAATTTCAGAGTCCGTGGCAGCTCTTGAAAGTGCCGTAAAAGAAGCGCCTGAATTTGCAAGGGCATATTTTTTTTTGGGCAAGGCGTACCGATTATCACGCAAATATAATAAGGCCTATGCTGCGTACAACAAAGTCCTTTCACTCGTGCCGGAAACACCCCTTGCAGTAGAAGCTGAAAAAGAGATAAAAAAGATGAAAAAATTGAGGCTTATCCGCCGCCGTTAGAGCAAATAAAGTATTCAGGTAAAAGCACATAATCCCGTTCTTTCCGAACGGGATTATGCGTTTTTACGGTCGGCGCTGTTCAAGCTGAACA
>DAOWEJ010000053.1 GCA_030638575.1 Deltaproteobacteria bacterium
CGTTGGACGTTCGATGTTCGACGTTCATTTTTCAAAACAACTCCGTACGGTTAAATAAAATAAGTTGTAAAGATTCCGATACATAATTGAGGGGTCGGGGAGTTTCTCCCCTAAAGCCTTTTTGATGAACCGTTAGCGCTTTAATGATTGAGACCGGTCCGCCCGAGGAATAAGCCAATAGCCCGTGCAAGCCTTAAGAATATTATATGGGGACTTTTGTACGGCAGCTATCTCGCTGAGGTTAGATTTGAGTCAGCCCCAGTAGACAGATTCTCACGGCGACGGTGATCGTCTCTGCCTGTATTGGCTTCACGCAAAGGATAGGGGGCGTGTACAGAGTACTGTTCTTATTTGTTAATGCTTGCACGGGCTATTGGCTTATTCCTCGGGCGAACAGAACAGAGATTGAAAAACTCCCCGACCCCTCACATAATTAATAAAGCAAAGGTGCTTAAAATGAATACAGAAAAAATACTTTTAGATCACGGAAGCGGCGGTAAAATATCACACAGCCTTACCAAAGATATCATGCTTCCTGTATTTAACAACCCTATTCTCTCCGCGCTTAACGATGGCGCAATTTTCGATATCAAAGGAAAGCGATTTGCCTTTTCTACAGATACCTATACGGTTGATCCTATCTTTTTCCCCGGAGGGAATATAGGAGATCTTGCAATAAACGGGACTGTAAATGATATTGCCATGTGTGGCGCAGTTCCACTATATCTAAGTGTAGGTTTGATAATTGAAGAAGGGTTTCCCATAACGGATCTTAAGAAGATAATAAAGGAAATGGGAATTGCCGCCCGGAAAGCCGATGTAAAAGTTGTGACCGGTGACACAAAAGTTGTTCCAAAAGGTGCGGTGGACAAGATATTTATCAATACATCCGGTATCGGGCTGATTCCGGAAGATATAAATGTAGCAAGCAACAAGGCGTGTCCCGGGGATAAAATTCTTCTGAGTGGCAGCATTGCAGATCACGGGATTACTATTTTAACCAAAAGAGAGGGGATGAGTTTTGAATCATCTATTAAAAGCGATAGTGCACCGCTAAACCGTATGGTAAGCAGCATGTTTTCCGCAAGCAAAGAGATCCATGTACTGCGCGACCCGACCCGTGGCGGGGTGGGAACAGCGTTAAATGAAATTGCTGAAAAATCAGGTGTCGGGGTCAGGATCTATGAGGATAAGATACCGGTTAAGGATGAGGTGGCCGGGATATGTGAGCTTTTAGGATTTGATCCTTTCTACCTGGCCAATGAGGGCAAACTGCTTGCATTTGTAAGCCCGGATCATGCGGGAGAAGTCCTTGCGGCAATTAAAGCAGACAATTTTGGTAAAGATGCGTGTATCATAGGAGAGGTGGTTCCTGATTCTCCGGGAAGGGTTTTCATGGAGACCAGGATCGGTGGAACACGGATAGTCGATATGCTGACAGGGGAGCAGTTGCCGAGAATTTGCTGATGTAAATCAAGTTTATTATTGTAACATTTTAATCCTTTAATTAAAGATAGAACCGGATCACCTGAATGCTCGTTTGGGCCAATTTTTCAAAGGCCTGATTTAACACTATAAAATATTACTGTTGTGAAAAAAAATATAAAAATAACAATTTTTATCGGGCTTATTTTTCTAAATGCCGGATTTGGATTTGCAAATGAGACTCTGATTTCAGGGCGAACCATGGGAACAACCTACCATATTAAGGTTGTCTCCGACTATTTTAAAGACATATCCGGCCTAAAGGAAAAGATCGACAAACGGCTTGAAGAGATAAACGCAAGCATGTCTATCTATCAAAAAGACAGCGAAATAAGCCGGTTCAACAGGTTGAAGATTACAGGACAAAAATTTGAGGTTTCACAAGACTTTGCACAAGTAATTTTAACGGCTAAAAGACTTTACAGGCTTACGGATGGTGCGTGGGATGGCAGCATATACCCCCTGGTGAATCTCTGGGGATTTGGAATATCGGAAAAGAATAACAAAATTCCTTCAAAAAGGGAAATTGACAGACTCTTGCCGGATGTAGGTTTTGATAAGATCGATTTGGTTGAAAAAAGATATCTAATAAAAAAGAAGGCATCCGTAACCCTTGATCTTGGTTCGATTGCAAAAGGCTATGCGGTCGATGAGGTAGCAGAACTTATCAGAAAAGAGGACCTTAAAAATTTCCTTGTGGAAATCGGTGGGGAAGTATATGCTTCAGGCTTAAGAAAGGATGGAGGCTGCTGGCGAATAGGTGTCAACAGTCCCAGGGAAGATGCCCTTTATGATGAAGTACATAAAGTGGTTACCCTTAAGGACAAGGCGTTTGCCACCAGTGGAGATTACAGGAATTTTTTTGAGATAGACGAAAAGCGCTATTCTCATGTGCTCGATCCTAAGACAGGGTATCCTGTGGCAAATGGAGTAGTAAGTGTTTCAATTATTGCGGATACTTGTGTATTCGCTGATGGTCTTGCAACCGCTGTTATGGTAATGGGCAGGAAAAAAGGCCTTGAGCTTGTAAAGAGAATAGACGATGTTGAGTGCCTGATAGTAGTCCGGAATCAAGATGGAGCTTTTAAAAATTTTGCTTCAAGGGGATTTATATCTGAAAATCCCTATTGATGAGTCTGCTTCAAATTTCAAATACAATTTCATTGACAAGAAAAGAATGGTAATGTAATTAAAAACACTTAATAAAAGATTAAATGTATTTATTTAAGGAAGTTATAACATTGATGGTTTCGTAAAAAGTCAAAAAAGAACTTTTAATACAAAACATGAAAGGAGGCCTTTGAAAAATGGTAATTTTTGTTCGAGTTCAAGGAAGGCGAAAATTTCAACCACAGGAATATATGGAATATTTCGAGGATAGCGCTGAAGCTTCACTAAAGTGCCGAAATTTGAGCCTGACGCAGAAATCGGGCAGATAAGCGCAGACTTCGAAAAGTGCCGTTTTGCAAAGGTCTCGAAAGGAAGGGAGTAAAAAGTGGAAATAGTTGTATTATTAAAGCAGGTTCCGGCAACAGAATCGATAGTAAGAATTGCTGATGACGGGGTGTCTATTAAGACCGATGACATAAAATGGGTCATAAACCCTTATGATGAACTGGCGGTTGAAGAAGCGCTTCGTATAAAGGAAGCACAGGGAGGTAAGGTAACAATTCTTTCAGTGGGAACGGATAAAACCGTAGAGGCTATTCGAACAGCACTGGCAATGGGTGCTGATGAGGGGGTACTGATTAATGATCCACAGACGCAAGGATGTGATGCCCTTGGCATTGCACGGATTCTTGCGGCAGTGTTAAAAGATATTCCCTATGACCTGATTATTGCCGGGCAGCGTGCAGTTGATGATGATAATTATCAGGTGGGCACGGCTGTTGCAGAATTCCTGAGTATCCCAAACATTTCCATGGTTATCAAAGAGGAGATTGCAGACGGTAAGATCAAATGCCACCGGAGTATCGAGGGTGGAACTGTAGTTCTTGAAGCTCCGCTACCGGTCCTTTTTACCACGCAGCGCGGGCTGAATGAACCACGTTATGCCTCACTTCCAGGGATAATGAAGGCAAAGAAAAAGCCTCTCGACACAAAAACTCTGGCAGATATCGGGCTTGATTCCTCGAAAGTAGGGGATGCAATAACAAAGATAAATGTAATGCAGCTTCCTCCGGAAAGAGAAGGGGGGAGAATCGTTGAGGGTGAAACAGCTCAGGAAAAAGTTACTGAGCTCGTCAGGGCTTTGCACGAAGAGGCAAAAGTTATATAGTGCTTTTTAAAGTGATATTTTTTTAATGAAAACAAATTTAAATTATTAAGAAGATTAATAATAAAGTTGCGGGTTGCGAGTTACGAGTTGCGGGTTATAAAATCAGGATTATGAAATGGTTTACAATTCCTGAAAGTTCCACAAGATATGGATAAAAAATCAGAACCAAAGCCCGCAACGCGCAACACGAAACTCATAGAAGGAGATGATTATGTCACAGGGAGTACTTGCAATAGCAGAACAGGTAGACGGAGTTTTTCGTAAAGTTACATATGAGGCATTAAGTGAGGGAAAGCGCATTGCAGGCAGTTTGGGGTGTGACCTGACCGCCGTAGTTCTCGGGTCAGATGTTGAAAATATTTCAAAGGGCCTTGGAAAATACGGCGCCGACAGGATACTCGTTGCCGACAATACAGCTCTTAAGGAATACATGACAGATGCCTATACAAATGTAATTGCGGATATAATTGGAAAAGAAAATCCTGCTGTAGTAATTTTAGGGGCAACAGCCGTACAGGGAAGGGATTTGTCAGCGAGTCTTTCGGCACGTTTAAACGCTCCTTTAGCCATGGAGTGTGTGGAAATCCGGGTGGAGAATGACAAACTGATTGCTACCCGCCCGATGTATGGGGGTAAAATAATGTCTGAGGTAGCTCTTGAGGGTAAACCCCGGATTGTTGCGACCCGGCCTAATGCAATGGCTGTTGCAGAATCGGCAGGAGCAGGCTCTATTGAACAACTTGATGTGGATACCGGAAAGACCGTTCTACAGTTTGTTGAAAAGAAAATGGAAACAGGAAAGATCGAACTTACAGAAGCTGATGTGGTTGTATCAGGCGGCAGAGGGATGGGCGGCTCTGATTATTCCGTAGTTGAGAAATTGGCAGAGTTGCTTGGTGGAGCTGTAGGAGCATCGCGATCTGCCGTGGATGAAGGATGGCGGCCACATTCAGATCAGGTCGGACAGACGGGAAAGGTTGTTTCCCCCAATTTGTATATAGCTTCAGGAATATCCGGCGCAATCCAGCATCTCGCCGGTATGTCTTCATCCAAAGTCATAGTGGCTATAAACAAAGATTCCGAAGCTCCTATTTTTTCAAAAGCCGATTTTGGAATAGTGGGCGATCTTTTTGAAGTCCTGCCTCTGGTTACAGAAGAAATTAAAAAACTGAAAGGTTAGGGCGAATTTACTTGTTAAGCACCTTCAAGCCTCTCAAAGGTCTCATCAAACAGCCTTTTGGCTTTGTTTCTCTTTCCTGGTAAATTTATATTTAATGAAAGTGAATCTTGTAAGTCTCGGCTGTGCAAGGAATCTGGTTGACAGTGAAGTTATGCTTGGCCGGCTAAAAGATGCAGGCTGGAGCATAACCGATGATCCTGCCGGAGCTTCAATTATAATTATAAATACGTGCAGCTTTATTGAATCCGCCGTCAATGAATCGATTGATACAATCCTTGAGCTGGCAAAGTATAAGCAAAATGGAACCTGTCGGCGTTTGATTGTAACAGGATGCCTTCCGCAACGGTTCGGAGAGGAGATTGTTCATTCGCTCCCTGAAGTCGATGCCTTTTTAGGCACAGGGGCATTTAATATGATTGTAGAAGCTGTGCAAGGTTCCCTCACTTCAGATTGTCTTCTGCCGGACCCGGATCTGCTATATTTTCATGAGCAGGATACACAAAGGGTTAAAAGCGCTTCCCACATGGCGTATCTTAAGATTGCTGAAGGGTGCAGCAAGCACTGCACCTACTGCATTATACCTAAGCTTCGTGGGACGCAAAGAAGCCGCTTGCCTATAGACATTGTCGCTGAAGCGCGCGATATGATTTCATCCGGCGTGAAGGAACTTATACTGGTTGCACAAGATACGACATCCTATGGAAAGGACTTGCGTCCAACCATTGACTTATCTCAGCTTTTAACAGACCTTTTCAATATTACTACTTCCGGCGACTTTTGTCAGGGTGTGGCTGGCAGGAAGGATAATGTATGGATAAGAGTTCTTTACGGGCATCCGGAGAGTATTGATAATTCCGTTATCAATACGGTTGCAGAGCATAGAAATATATGCTCGTATTTTGACATTCCGATTCAGCATGCCAGTAATCAGGTTCTAAAGAGGATGGGCCGAAGTTATTCTCGCAGCGATCTGCGCACCTTGATTCATAAAATAAGGTCACGTGTGGCGGACGCTGTAATCAGGACAACCATAATCGTTGGTTTTCCTGGAGAAACAGACAAAGATTTTGAGGCTCTTTTATCATTTGTAAAGGATCTTCGTTTTGATCATCTAGGTGTTTTTATTTATTCTGATTTTAAAGATATTCCGTCTCACAATTTGTCGGGACATGTTCCTCAAGATGTGGCAAAGATGCGGCATGACCGCATAATGTCCGCCCAGGCAGAAATATCTTCAGAAAATAACCGTAAGTATGCCGGCAAGCTTGTAAAAGTGCTGGTGGAAGAGGCCCTGGAAGAAAACCTTTTTTCAGGTCGAACCGCTTTTCAGGCCCCTGATGTAGATGGTATTACATATATCAAAACCAACAAGTTACATCCCGGCATAAAGATCGGTTGTTTTACCGACGTAAGGATTACAGACACACTGGAATATGATCTTGTGGGAGAAGCCGTATGAAAGATCTCAAACAGGAAATCCTTGCCATGGTTGAAGATGACCTTGCGGCTATTGAAGAGGCACTTGAGAAAAATTTAAATCCGTATCTTGATCTGGTTTCCGAGGTTGCCCGTCATATATTATTCAGCGGAGGAAAGCGGATAAGGCCATTGCTTATGGTTCTTTCCGCAAGGCTTTGCGGTTATGAAGGTGATTATGATAAGACGTTTTCCATTATTTTCGAGTATCTGCATACAGCAACCCTTTTACATGATGATCTTGTGGATGGCGCCTCAGTGCGAAGAGGCAAACCAGTGGCCCATTCAATCTGGGGGAATTCCGTGTCAATTCTTGTGGGTGATTTTCTTGTGGCACGATCCCTTTCGATTTGCGCAAAAACCGAGCGAATGAAGATTGTCGAAGTGATAGCAGAAGCTACGGAAAAAATGTGTCAGGGAGAAATACGCCAGCTTATGCATAAAGGATCATTGAACCTTTCAGAAGAAGAATATATGGAAGTAATACGTCACAAAACCGCTATCCTTTTTCAGGGTGCATGCCGCGTAAGTGCCATTATTGCGGATGCTTCAAAAGAAAAGGAAAAAGCCGTATCAGGTTACGGGTACAACCTGGGACTTGCCTTTCAAATGGTTGATGACCTTCTTGACTATACATCAGAGACGACAGTTCTGGGAAAAGAAATAGGGGCTGACTTAAAAGAAGGGAAGCTGACCCTGCCTGTAATATATTCGCTTAAAGCAGCCGGTTTGAAAGATCGAGATCTGATGGAGAAAATAATAAAAAATAGAAATTTTTCTGTTAATGATTTCGAAACATTAATAGAATTGTTGGAAAAATATGGAGGAATTTCTTATACGCAACAACTGGCCGCACAACATATAGAAAAAGCAAAGAAAGCCCTTTCGATATTCAGGCCCTCGGAAACCAAAGAGATCCTGCTAAAAGTTGCAGATTATGTATTAAACCGGAAAGCATAGAGAGGAGCAGCCCTTCGGGCTTTAAAGAGCGTTCCCTGCGGGAACTTGAAGAGCGTCCGCCTGCGGCGGACTCGAAGAGCAGCCCTACGGGCTTTAAGGAGCGGCCTTCGGCCTTGATTTTACCTCAAGCGAAGCGCTCATCAAGGCCGAAGGCCGCTCCTCAAGTGAAACGCTCTTTAAGCGAAGTGCTCATCAAGCGGAGCGGTCATCGAGCGAAGTGCTCCAAAAAGAAGTGGAGGTAAAAGAAACATGCTTTTATTCTATTATATAATTAAAAGAGTGTTAATCGCTGTTTTTTTTCTTTCTGCCGTTATTATTGCATCTGGTGCCGATCAGGTTAAGGCACAGACGGCAGAAGATACTTTTATTGTAATGGGAACCGGGATTATTAAGAAAGAGGATGTTTCCGCTGCCAGACAGGGTGCAATAAAAAACAGCCTGGTCACGGCCGTTGGCCTAAAGGCGGCAGACCTTGCGAATCTTGATTCCATGGTACGCAATTTTGAGACACTAAACGGAATCCTTCGCGGCCGTATAGATAAACTCATCAGAGATTACAAGGTTCTGGCAGAAACCAGATCAGATGGTATTTACAGAGTAATGGTTCAGGTAACCGTTTCAAGCGGTAGAATAAAGAATAAGCTGGCGGCAGCAGGTATTATGCAGGCTAAAAAGGCGATGCCAAGGATTCTGTTTTTCGTTGCTGAACAAAGTCTTGAAGACGGTTCGCCAAGGTACTGGTGGGGAAAAGGAATGCCTTTTATAAAGACGGCTTCAGAAAAGGCCATTGCTGAAGTCATGAAGGAAAAAGGTTTTAAAATAATGGATCATGGGCCGCGTGTTCAGAATATGGCAATTAGGGTTATTGACGATAAGCCGGATGTGAGCGACCGGTCAGCTATAGATTTTGCAGCCAAATTAAATGCGGAGATTATTGTCATCGGAAAATCGATTGCAAATAATTTGGCGAACACAATGGGCGCAGACATGAAGTCTTTCAGGGGTCTTATAACAGTACGTGCATTCAGGGTAAAAACAGGAAAGCAAATTGCCATTGCAAGCAAGACAGCAGTAACCGCAAATGTAGACGAATTTGCAGGAGCACGGGATGCCCTGTCAGGTGCCGGAACACTCATAGGTGAAGACCTTTCCAGGCAAATAGCATCCGTGTGGCATAAGAAAGACAAACAGGCTGAAAATTTTGAGATACTTCTTAAAGGGGCCGGAAACCTTGCAAATTTTGTGATGTTTCGCAGAATGTTAAGCAATATCCCGGGTGTAGAGTTTGTCCAGGTAAAAGAACTGAAATCCGACAAAGCAAGAATCAGCGTCGATTTCCATGGAAAAGCCAGGGAGCTTGCAGATGCCCTGATGCTGAAAGCTTTTGAATCATTCGGGATAAACATTTACGACGTATCAGATAATCAATTAAAGATTGAACTCATTCCAGGTCGATCATGATGAATTCGTAAAAAGTCGAATTCATCAAACCTTCCCCCTTTTGTAAAAAGGAATTTATTTATTTTTTGCGAAACTATCAGACATGGCCATAAACATCCCGAACATCATAACGCTTTTCAGGATACTGATTACACCTTTGTTTGTTATATTTCTCTTAAGAGATCTATTTTCCTTTGCGCTGGTGGTTTTTACTATTGCAGGAATCAGCGACGGCCTGGACGGATTTATTGCAAGGTTTTTTAACCAGCGAACTACACTAGGAGCTTATCTCGATCCTATAGCAGACAAGATTCTTTTAACTGCTGCTTATGTGTCTCTTGCGATTTTAAATATCATTCCTCCCTGGCTGGCCGTAATTGTAATCAGCCGGGATGTTTTGATAGCTATGGGAATGTTTGTCTTTGCTCTTACGAATGTCAGAGTTGAAATAAAACCGAGCATTGTCAGCAAGTGTACTACTGTAGCGCAGTTGTTGACTGTTTTTTTAACCCTTCTTCAAACAATGATTTCAGGCGTTTCTACCGTAACACATTCACTTTACTGGCTTACGGCAGCGCTAACCATCATGTCAGGCTTGCATTATACTTACATCGGCCTGAATATTCTTCAGAATGCCTCGGGAAATAACCAGAAAAAGTAATTTCAGGTTAAATGCATTTTTAAAATAATGTTACCTTTAAGCCCCTCCTTTTAAACTGATTGATTGGGTTTACCCTGAAAGTAATTTTTCTTGACATGGAAAAAGGCCGGTGTTATCGGAATGTATAGAGACCTTTGAAAAATGGTAATTTTTGTTCGAGTTCAAGGAAGGAGAAAATTTCAACCACAGGAATATATTGAATATTTTGAGGATTGAAATTTGAGCCTGACGCAGAAATCGGGCAAAAAGTGCCGTTTTGCAAAGGTCTCGTATATAAAGGCACGTAGCTCAGGGGGAGAGCGCTACCCTGACACGGTAGAAGTCGTTGGTTCAAATCCAATCGTGCCTACCAGGAGATAAAAGGGGGCTTTAAGCCCCCTTTTTTATTTCAGGCGTTTTATAACTACCCTGCGGTTTTTTGCTCTCCCTTCCTTTGTATCATTGGAAGAAATAGGCATTGATTCTCCATAGCCTATGGCTTCCAGTCTTTCGAGTGATATCGAATGCTTAAGATATAAATAGTCTTTTATAGCATCCGATCTTTGCTGCGAAAGTTTCAGGTTGGTTGCCTCCGAACCGATACTGTCAGTATGTCCTGCGATTTCAAATCTATACTTTAAAAGGCCTGGAGACGAAAGAGCCTTGCCTATCTCCTCGAGTTGCTTTTTTGAAAATGAATCAGCAATTTCAGTCGAACCGGATTTAAATAATACATGAATGGTAACCTTCGGAAGTTTCTGCCTGACAATTTGTAGGTTTCCTAATTGTTGTGTTTCTGTTTCAGTTTGGCTTTTATCAGATAGTTTTTCTACAAATTCTTCTGAGGTGATTACGTTCCAGCTTCCGGCCGGACTGATTGCAGGCCAGAGGATAAGGCTTACGGCACAAAGTGGGAGAAGAAATATTTTTTTCATATTATGTTTACCTGTGGTTACCTTCAAAATCTAGTAAGAGTATAATATAATAGGGCAGTTTTTATGTCAAATATAAACAATATTGCCTACAGCGTAACCGCATTTATAAAATAATGTTACCGTTGGAGCCGGTCTCAACCTGTACTTCAAAGGACTTTTAAATTACATGAGGGGTCGGGGAGTTTTTAATCTCTGTTCTGTTCGTCTGGGTAACCGCCCATTAGCCCGTTCAAGCCTTAACAATAATATCGCGAGGAGTTGACGTACGGCAGCTATCTCGCTGAGATTAGATTTGAGCCAGCCCCAGTAGACAGATTTCCTTGACGGCGGTGATCGTCTCTGCCTGTATCGGTTTAACGCAGAAGATAGGGGGCGTGTACGGAGAACTGTAAAAAATTGTTAAGGCTTGAACGGGCTAATGGGCGGTTACCCAGACGAACTTCCGACAATCATTAAAATGCAAACGGTTCACCAAAAACCTTTGAGGAGAAACTCCCCGAACCCTCAATTACATGTGCTTATGGGGAATGGTGCCGAATTGATGGATGTGGTCATGTTTATGGATATATGCTTTTTCATCTGAAAGGATCATGCCGTTTTCCATAGTATAGATTTGTTTTGTTGTGGCAGCAAGAAAATCGATTTCGTGGGATATTAATATATATGAAATATCTAAATTTAGCAGGATATCGATAATTTTTCCTCTGGTCTGGTTATCAAGGCCTGTTAGAGGTTCATCAAGAAGGAGGATTTCAGGTTCCATTGCAAGAACAGTAGCGAAAGAGACCAATCGTTTTTCGCCTCCTGACAGCTTGAAAGTTATTTTATTCTCAAATCCGGCAAGCCCTAGAAAGTTCAGCGTTTTTCGTGAAATTTCTATCGCTTCCTCTTTTGACCTGCCAAGATTCAAGGGGCCGAAGGCAACATCTTCTAAGACCGTGGGGCTGAATAGTTGATCGTCCGCATCCTGAAAAAGCAGTCCGATTCTCCGACGAATGTCTAAAAAATCCCTTTCTTCCCTGACAGATTTGCCGAAAATTTCTATCTTTCCGGAAGCCGGCTTTAAAAGTCCCATGATAATGTGAAACAAGGTGGTTTTTCCGTTTCCGTTGGGAGCAATCAAACCTATCCTGTCTCCATGATAAAATTTTAGATCAAGCTCATTTATGACCGGAGGGCCTCCTGGATAGCTGTAAGTAATTTTTTCAAGATTTATTATCGGATAGCTATTTTCATTCATAACAATTTCGCACTTTCGCCTGCCCCGTAGGTCCGGCAGATCGTACTGGGGTCCTTTCGTGTTTTCGTGATTGCTTTTAAAAAACTATTTCCAGATAAAGAAGCCCTATCAAAAAAGCTGTCATAACCGACGAAAAAACCCAATTTATACTTTTTGGCGGAAACCTGTAAAGACTGTAAAATTTCCCTTTAAACCCCCTGCATCGCATTGCCTGATGTACTCTTTCCGCCCGTGCAGCAGCCCGCACAAAAAGCATTCCGATGAGATATGCATATGTTTTATAAGTATGGATATTGGTGCCCGGTCTAAATCCCCGGATTTTTGCGGCTCTTACAAGCCGCAGATATTCATTTTCAATGACAAAGACATAACGAAATGTCATTAGAAAAAGGTGAACAATTTTTTCCGGAACCTTCAGACGGCTTAAAGCATGGCCCAAAGTGACAAGAGACATGGAAGAGATTAGAGCGATCAGTGCAAGTAGGATTGCATTAGATTTTAGGGTGATCTGAGCAGAGAGGATCACACCCGGGCGGCTCAAAGTAATAGGTCCAAGATGCAAAAGGGAATCACCATTGTATGTCAGGGGTAATATTAACCACAATAAAAGGATCAACCCGTTCACAACAACCAGTCTTTTAGCAACTGCCCAAAGGTTCAAACCGGTCAGGCAAACCATAAGAAACGATAGAACAACTGCTGTAAAAAGGGCTGGAAACTGAGTTGAAAACGCAACAATGAAAGAATAGGCTGTCGCAAACACGACTTTTATTCTCGGATCGACTTGATGGATTTTCGATTTTCCTGCAGCAAAGGGTTCAGAGATCATATTACTTACAAAATTTGTGCTTTTAGTGCCAGAAAAAATTTATATCTTACCGCCAAGACGCAAAGAACGCAGAGATTAAGGGTTTTTTGTCTTCCGTTGAGAGGACGGAAAACAAAAATAAACTTCTTTGCGTCCTCTGCGGCTCTGCGGTGAATATAAAAAGAGATATATTATTCTTTTTTCCGTCGATAATGGAAATAAGCACCGACTCCCATAAGGCCAAGTATATAGCCGATACCGCCAAGGATTTCGCTGACAGTCGGGCCGCGGTTTGTCGATTCTCTGAGCATTTTAATAATCGGTTTTAATTTTTTATCCAGGGCTTTTTCAACTGCCTGCTCGATTTCGTTTGAATTGAGACACGGTGATAATTCGGGCCGCGTTACCTTTTCCTGCATCTTTTCAGCCGATTTCATGGAAACTTCTTTCGGCGGCCTTTCCTCTTTCTGTGACTTTAGAGTTGATTTCCCGGGTTTTTTGTCAGCTATGTCCTCAATTTCATCAACCGGAACCGTCCATTCCGCCCGATGACCCATACCTGCTTGAAGAACAATCTTTAATGTTGTCTTTTCCGGAACCGTAAAGGAAAATTCTCCTTTATCATCGGTTTTTCCTTCAAGGAGGTTTTTCCCTTTTAAATCGTAAACCAGGATTTTTCCGCCCTTAACTTTCTTTCCTCCGCCGAATTTGCTTTCCGTAAATACCTTGTCTCCTTCCACCCAGGCAAATATTATGACCTTATGAGCGTATGCAGAGTTAATCCCGAAAACGAAAATTACGAAAAAGAAGACAAATCCCCAATAATGTTTTCTTAAAATATATTTGTTCATTTTAAAATTCCGCTTCACCACTGTCTCAATAGTTAAAATAATTGGCTCTTCTCCAAATCAGTTGGAGAAGAGGATTCGAGGATTCAAGGGGTAAAGGGTTCAAGTGAATGTAAACGGCTTGATTCAGATGACATAAACACTTGTGTCTTCTCTGCCCTTACTCCTTAATATTTTCAAAGTATGTCTATATAAAAAGACGGTTCCAAGAGTCAGGGATTTTTCTGTATGTATTTGTTTTTAGGTCATTTTCACTCGAACCCTTGACCCCCTGAATCCTTGAACCCTGATCAATCGACCAACTCTTTGGGAGATGATCCAAATAATTTTATCATGAAATAATGATTTACCACGGATTCTCACGGAAATATCACAGATACTATCAAACTAAAATTCAGTCCCGCTTTTAGCGGGATGCAATTCCGTGGTAAATCTTTTCAATCGCCATCCGGCGACCATCTCGGAAGTATCGTAGGTTGAACCTTTTTCAAAAAAGTTATGAAAAAAGCTGTAACGATCCCTTCGATTACCATTATCGGAGTATGAGAAATAACAACCAAACATGAGATCTCCAGAAAATTTTCATCGGTGGACATTAGTGCAATGCCTACCAGAATAGCACTCATAAAAACAGCAAAAAAGCCGCTTGCAAAACCTGAAACCCATGAAAGTACCGGTTTTTCCCAGATTATAGGACTGAACATATAATAGCAAATAACTGCCGGAGTTGC
>DAOWEJ010000082.1 GCA_030638575.1 Deltaproteobacteria bacterium
GGCGAATCCTCAACCAATATCAGAACGCGAACCATTGCTTTTTTGGTATCATGATCAACGTTGAAGCGATCTTCTGCGTTCTTGACCAGAGCCAGGAGTAAATCGGAATTTCCTGTCCATATAAAGATCTTATCAATTCCATGGCAGTTTTTATTTTCCGGAAGAGGATAAATACCTCTTGGGCTGTGAGCCAGAAGAATAACAGGCAGACCCGGCTCTATCTTTTTTATTTCTAAACCCAGAGAAAAGGCATCCATTTCTTCCAGATGAGGCATGGTAATAACCATGTCGAATTTTTTCTTTTTCAAGTATGACAGTGCCTCATATGCAGAAGAAGTTCTTGTTACCCTGGGTGGTTGACTAAGGTTCAATCCCCTGTATTCGTTTATGATTTTTGATGAAAGGCTGCCATCTTCCTCCATTAAAAATGCATCATAGGGGCTCGAAACCAGCAAGATATCCTGTATCTTGATTTTCATCAATTCATGAAAAACTTTAAAGCGTGCATAAAATTCACTGCCAAAAGAATTCTCTTCTAAAACCATTCGCTTTTCACTCCTAACATCGGCAATTTTTAATTTATTTTACGAAATCGACCTTAAAAAACAAAAAACGCCTACCTCTAATGAAGGTAGACGCCATTGTCCGCTTTGATATTTTAAAACTTCACACGCCTTTGTGCAAAATCTAAGTTTAACTTTAAATCAGATAGTCAACCTCTATTAATACTAATAAAATTTGTCAACAAAATTTATAATGAATTTATCATTTTCAGTACTTGCTTATAAAGAGACCATTATAATCCCTCTGAAAGCAGGACAGCTTCTGCAACCTGGCGTATGGATTTTCTGGAGTCCATGCTGCGTTTTTGTAACCATCGGTACGCCTCGTCCGCTTTAATTTTGCGCTTTTGCATAAGAACCTCTTTGGCCCGTTCCACCAGCTTACGGGTCTCAAGCTCTTCCTGGATAACCTTGGTTTTTACTAGCAACTCCGTGTTCAGGATTGCAACTGCCGCCTGGTTGGCAACAGCAGTTATAAGATTTACCTCTGTTTCGGAAAATTCGTGAGGCTCTGATGTAAAACAGTTGAGAACTCCAATCACCTTGTCACCCTTTACCTGTAAAGGCATGCTGAGCATAGATACCAGGCCAAGCTTCCTGGCCATTTCCTTTTCTTTAAACCGGGGTTCTTTTAGGACATCCTTGATAATAAGCGGCCGGTTATGGGTGGCCACAAAACCAACAACACCTTCCATCCTGTCAAGAGATCGGTTCTTTACGTATTCAGGGTCAATAGTCTGTGTGGCCTTAAGCTTGATTTTTTTCGGATTTACACTCTCGTCAACAAGCCAGAGGGAACAGATTTCAAAGCCGGTAACCTTGGCAGTAACCATCACGATCAACTTGAGGATATCTTCAAAGTACAGATCCGAAGTGATGGCCCGGCTTATATCCGTAAGTGCCTTGATGTATTTGTCATAGGTTTTTGGTTTGATATTTTCCATTGATCAACAGTGGCCTGTCTCAAGCATGCCCATAATTTTTGAAAGCTCCATAGGTGAAAACTTTCCAATACCGGGCTGTAGTGTAACACCTTGGTTTTTTATCCAGTTTACGCGGGTTGCAACACAGGCGCCAAGAAGCAGGTTCATTGCTACTGTTACGGTTTTCCGATTATCAGGTTTTTCAAGAAATGAACCTTTAACCCACTGATTAAAAGCACTCATAGCCGGGCCACACCATATCTGGTAGTCTATTTTTCTTGACGGTTCCCCTGAATTTGCCCAGTTTGATGAAAGGCCTAAATAAGACCTGAAAACAAGGGCCATTTTGTGTTTTGGATCTTTCACAGCCCGGATAATCTGTGCCGGATCACGTATAGCAAAAAAGCTTTTGGTTTGTTCCCATGTTTGACGAAAACTGCTGCGGAAAAAATCTTTTTCGAGGATTTCTTTTTCTTTATCAGGGATACTGTCGAGGGAATTATAAGTGGAGTAAAGGTCATACAGCTTTGCTGCGCGAAAAGGAAACATTGTTCCACGTTTTAGAACCTGGACTTTTACACCCATTTCAAACATATCAGCAGCAGGCGCCATGGTAACATCCGCCTGCCTCACTTCTGCAAGCATTTGGCGGACGGTATCTGAAGTGCCTGCTTCTACGCAGGACTGGTTAATAGAACCGGTCAGGATATAAGCAGCACCCATTGCAAATGCCGCAGCTGCCGAATCAGGCGTTGCTATTCCTCCGGCAAGTCCAACACTAATCGGTCTTTTATATTTATATTTATCAACTATTTCATCGCGCAGGGCAAGAATCGTCGGCAGCAGGGTAAAAGCCGGCCTGTTGTCGGTGTGCCCGCCGGAATCAGCTTCTGCAGTCAAATCATCGGCCATGGGGACCGATTTTGCAAGGGAAGCTTCTTCCTGTGTAATCATTTTGCGTTCAACAAGTCGAATGAGAAGTTTATCTGGTGGAGGCGAAAAAAATTTTCTGGCGACTTCAACTCTAGATACTTTTGAAATAATTTTGTTCGGACAAACGATGTTTCCGGTGTTGTCTTGATGAATTCCTTTCACGCGGAAGTAAACAAGGGGGAAGGTAATATCGAGATATGCAGAGGCGCTGACGAGCCTGACTTCTTGTTTTAAATATAAACCGACCAAAGCAGCTTCAAGTTCAGGATCGTTAGGGCTGTGGATAAGATTAAAACCAAAAGGGTTGCCGGCCATAGTTTTTTGAAGCTTTACAATTGCAGATTCTATTTCATCAAGGGGGAGGCCGGCAGCCCCGAAAAACCCGATCATTCCTGCGCGCCCGACTTTTTCAACCATTTCAACAGAAGTAATGCCGTTTGCCATAGCTCCCGCAATATAAGCATATCGGAGATTGTGTGATTTTTTAAAATACGGGTCTCCGAGGTTTTCGGGGTGCAGAGAGGGAGCATAGGCAGCAATGGGATAATCTGAAGATTTGACAGGCGGTTTGGATGGACCTCTACCACCGATTGAAGCTGTCCCATCTTTGGCTACTGCAAGATGACCGTCTTTATTAATAATGTATATCGGACATGCAACATCGGCAATTGCAGATTTAATCGCATGTTCACCTGTTTCAGGGATAAAATCGCCTTTTGTCCACCAGCCTAAAGAATTATTTTGTTTGGATTGTATTTTCATTGTTTTGAATATATCTGAATGTTCCTTTGTTTAATAAGGGATAAATTAATACAAAAAGTTATATTTCAAGTCAAACAAAACCGAGCTGTCAGCTTCTTGGATGAAATTTCTCATGCATATTCTTAAGGTGCTCTCGTGCAACATGGGTGTATATCTGTGTTGTAGAAATGTCAACATGGCCGAGCATGACCTGAACGGCTCTTAAATCAGCTCCGCCTTCAAGGAGATGACTTGCAAAGGAGTGCCGCAGACTGTGAGGAGTAATTTTTTTGATAAAGCCTGCTTTTTGTGCATAGCGTTTTAAAAGTTTCCAAAAACCCTGGCGTGTCATTGGTTTGCCTGCCCTGGCAACGAACAGATACTTACTGGCGATATTTTTTAAAAGTAACGGCCTTGAGGTTTTTAGGTAGTCATCGATTTTCTCTTTTGCAAAAAGACCGATGGGAACAATCCTCTCTTTAGATCCCTTACCAAAGATCCTGACAAAACCTGCTTCCAAGTTTATGTCTTGGAACTTAAGATTAATAAGTTCGGAAACTCTCAGACCGGAAGCATATAGAAGTTCTATCATGGCTGCATCTCTGGCTCCGGTTGGTGTACCGGTATCCGGAATACTTAAAAGAAGTTTCACCTCTTCTACCGAAAGGACATCCGGAAGTTTGAGACCACTTTTAGGAAGCGCAACAAGCCGTGCAGGATCGTGCTTGAGTATTTTCTCATTTACAAGGAATTTATAAAATCCTCTGAGTGTTACAAGATGCCTGGCCCTTGATTTTGCGCCAAGACCTTCATTCCTAATAAAGATCAAATACTTTAATATAACAGGCGTACCGGCATTGGAAATATCTTTGATTCCATTCTTTTCAAGAAATGACAGATACCTAGCCATATCGCTGCCGTATGATTCCAGTGTTTTTGCCGACAGGCCCTTTTCTATTAAAAGATAGTTTAAATACCTGTCTGATAAAGTATCTAATGTAGACATCACCTATTCAATCCCGACTATAAAATCTGCAGGGTTAAGTTGATTCAGCACTTCAACGCCGTCATCTGTAACAACTACCATATTTTCAAGCCTGATTCCGCCCCAGCCTTGAATGTATATTCCAGGTTCAACAGTAAACACCATGCCGGTTTCAAGAACTGTCTCCTTTAAAGGGCTTAGTCTCGGATGTTCATGTACAGATTTAAAGACTAATTACGAGCCCGTCAATCTTTATGTATGCTTTAAATAATAACGAAAAAATTATAGATTCCTGGCCATTTTTAGCTGGTTTTTGGTTATTGTAAAATTAGATGAGAGGCCGATGAGTTCATGATGTTTATTTATAAACGGTACAAAAACCAGTAAAAAACTTTTTGGAAATATTTTAATGTCAGAGAGTTTGGGAAACAGCTTCTTTTTAGGTTTCATAAAACTGGCCAGGTTGATTTTCAGGCTTTCCACAGCTTCTGAAAAAGGCAATGTCACGGGATAAAGTTCCGAGTCAGGAAGTTTATTGACCAACTTTTCCTGCGGCTGAAAAAGTGTCATTTTATATGAGAGCGGAAGGAATGTCTGGGGTCTGACTTTGAATGCCGGGGACCAGAAGCTAAACTTTATATCGCTCCACTCATGTTTAACGAATTTGGGAAGGTTGGCAATTTTCACCAGGTCTGCATAAGACTTAAGGTTTATTTCGGATACATCGGCCTTTATACGCCAGAAAGGCAGGTAAATAATATTATCACCTTTTTCAGGAATATGTGCGAATTTAAGCTTTTTAAACCTCTTTTCATCAGGTTGCCATAGCGAATCACAGTTTCTGCAAATAAGCACCAGGGAGTCTCTCCGCCCCTCCAGATCCCAGCCGCAGTTAGGACACAGGGTAGGGAGGAACCCAATTTGCCAGTCAGGACGTCCTCCGGAAAAAGCCGATGCGTCAAAATCGTCGGGCAATGATGAAGAAACCGGTTCATTCAATACGGCATCATGTATCCTGTCGTTTACGTAAAAGGGTGAAAATATCAGGCTTAGACTTTCGCCTATATGTGCCTGGTGAAAAACCGGTTTTGGCAAAGACCTTTTGAACCGCTCCTCAAATACACCCATCACTTTTTTAAAGGTCTGATTAGGTTCAATGAATCTACCTTCAATATCGGGCGTGACGAACTTAAGTTTAAGAGCCTGGCTGCGAAAACCCACGGATATGGGAAAATAGCTGGATTCAACAGCCTGATGGCTGACATCTGTGAATTTTTCCTTAACGCCGTCTAAAACACAGGAAAAGAGCATTCCTTTAAACCGCCAGTAGGGGAAGTATAAAAGATTTTTATTTTTAGGAGCTCTGCTGGGTAGTGTGTAGCGAAAAAAATCTCTTGTGATAAGATAAGATTTTACCCGGCAGTATTCACAAAAAAACAGACGGTCTGTCTCATCCAGAATGGCCGGCGCTCCGCACTGGGGACAATGATACTCTATAAGGAAATTAGAGCTTTTCACCGCACTCGACGCAGTAAATAGATTCAGCTATGTTCTCTGCACCGCATTTTGAGCAGGACTTTGATTCAGACTTTTCTTCTACCGGATGACCGCAACGGGAACAGAACATTGCGTTGGGTGTCAGGTTTTTTCCGCAATTTGCACACTGGCTGAAGATAAGCTGCTGGTGTCCGCAGGATGGGCAGAACTTTGAATCTGTCGGGATTGGATTTTGACATTCCGGGCAGGTAAATTTTAACTGATCGCTGTTTTGACTGCCGGCAGGTTTTGCCGATGCAAAGTACTGGGCAAACATGGCCGGCATCATCAATCCCATTCCCATTCCCATGCCTGCGCCTGATCCGCCTTCGGCTTCCGAGGCTTTTTCCATGGCCATGGCTGCTTTCATCTGCATGAGTTTATTCATGTCCTTAAAAACGCCCATTCGGCTGCGGTCGTCAATTGCCTGCTGTACTTCAGGCGGTGGTGTAATGGAGTTCATATAAAGATGTGTCAGACCGAGGCCGAAATGACTGAAATCCTTCTGCAATCGTTTGGCAAGTCCTTCAGACAGTTCGTCATATTTATCAGGAAGGGTAAGGATTGAGTCAATGGTTTCTCCCATGAAATCATTAAATCTGGATACAATGACACGATTTAAGTATTCTTCAATTTCTTCGGTTGTGTACATACCCTGTGTGCCAACAAGCCGGTTAATAAACAGCACTGGCTGAACAACCTGAAGGTTGAACACACCGAAGGCTCTCAGCCGAATCAACCCGAGCTCGGAATCCTTGAAAGCAACCGGGTCTCTCGTACCCCATTTAAGATTTGTAAATATCTTCATATTTACGAAATAAACTTCGGCCCTTAAAGGGCTGGTCATTCCCCAGGGAATGCTGATGATTTTGGTCAAGATGGGAATGTTGGCGGTTTTCAGTGTGTGCCTGCCAGGCCCAAAAGCTTCCACTGCTTTTCCTTTGTAAAAAAAGATTCCGGCCTGGCTGTCTCTTATAGTCAATTGGGCGCCGTATTTAATTTCACCGGAGCCTTTTTCAGGTATCCGGTGAACAAGTTCCTTACCTGTATCGTCGAACCATTCTATATTTTCTAAAAAGATGAGGTTGTCTGTGCCCATAGCAGTATTCTCCTGAGCCAATTTCAAAACGTCCCCTTTCGAAGTCTGCGCTTATCTGCAAAATCTCTGCGTCAGGCTCAAATTTTGGCACTTTAGTGAAGCTTCAGCGCTATCCTCGAAATACTCAATGTATTCCTCCGGTTAATCCGCCTCAGGCGGATCACCTTTCTTGCCTTGGACAAAATTGAACATTTTGAAACTGGCTCTCCTGATTAGTCATTTATCATTGGGAATTGTGTATTTTTAAAAAATATCATGAAATCAGGTAAATAGTCAAGGATAATCGATTATCGTAACCGTTTACGGTTGCCGGTTATACAGTTCACGGTTGAAAAAGACAAAAAGCAGGAGAAAATTATGGGAACTTCTTTTGAAGATTTAGATACAAAAGAATTACTTCAAGAATTGAGATCAATATCCAAAATGCTTCAATCGTTGCATAGATCATTGGGAAAACTGTGAACTGAGAACCGACA
>DAOWEJ010000036.1 GCA_030638575.1 Deltaproteobacteria bacterium
ACGCTGTTTTTAATCAACCGCAAGACCGATGAGTTGAAAATTGCAGGATCTTACGGTCTTAGCCAGAATTATTTGGATAAAGGGCCTATCAGTTCGCTACAGTCGATTGCCGAGTCACTCAACGAAGGACCGGTCGCTATTTATGATGTTACGGATGATCCCAGAATCCAGTATCCTGAAGAAGCAAAAATAGAAGGTATCTCCTCCATCCTGTCCGTTCCGATTAACGTCCATGATCGCGTGATCGGGGCGTTACGGGTGTATTCCTCTGAACCCTGGGAATTTACTCTGGAAGATGTGAATTTTGTCCACGCCGTAGCACAGATTGTAGGGATGTCAATCGATTTGTGCCGGCTTAACAAGGGCTATAAGACAAGTATTGAAGTCCTGAAAACCATGCGGGATCCGAAATTATTGAAAACGAAATAGATATGTGAACTTTTATTCACAATTTTATCCGGTATTTTTCAGGCCATGGGAGTGATTTTCCTTTCACATTCGAACCTTTAAGCATGTAAATTACATTCTGGTTCCGGCTCATTTATCAACGGGGCGGGCTTGAAACCAAAGTATGGCAGCCTTTGGTTAGCCCCCCTCATTTATTTTGTATGATCTTATGAGCGGGACCCGGGTGCGTTGTGGCGAATGCGGCCAAGGCTTTGATTTCTTTGATGGCCGTGCAAAAAATTAAAACCTGAAGATTTTGGCTTTTTACGAGTTCATCATTATTAATTCTTATTATTTTATGACTGTTTGGGGAAATTAATTTTTCGTTTCTCAGGGTCAATGTTCTGTCTGAATAAAATGATTGTATGACCAACAATCCCAACCATTTGGGAATTAGTACTGTTTTCAATTGTCGCGGCCATCTCTTTTTTACTCTCTTTTTTCTTATGTTCATTAAACTTAATCTTAATCAGTTCATGAATTGCCAGTGCCTCATCGATGACCTTTATCACTGGGCCTTGTATGCCGCCCTGACCGATCAAGACGACCGGTTTAAGGCTGTGTGCAAGTCCCCTTAAATATTTTTTTTGATGCCCTTTGAGTTCTTTCATTGATTACTCCTGTCTTTTAGTATTGCAAATTTTAATGGCGTCGTAAAAAGTCCCATCTACTGCGTTGCAGCGGTTTTTCAGAAACTCGGCATGCTACATGTATTGCCTCGTCTCTGAAAAACAACTGCGCCTTTTTATCCCGCTGATTTTTAGCGGGGGTATATGGAACTTTCTACTTAGCCATCTGTGATATATTTTACGAGTTCATCACTTTATAACAAAACTAATATTTAAACCAACACGGCTTATTCTGCAACGATATTTTAATTCGACCGTGATATAACTTTGCCTTTTACCTGTTTTTTATCATAATAAATAGTTTGAAGATAAATGTTGAACGGTTCGATATGTAGACGGAGGATAAACATGGACGATCACATCGAAACAGGAATCAAACAGCTTCCCAACCGGGTTGATCATAAGTGTTTCGCGTGCGGTCCTGCTAATCCCAGCGGGCTGCGGATGAAATTCTTTACCGATGACACGTCGGTTTTCTCGTGGGTGAAGGTTCCTGATCATCTAATCGGCTGGGACAACCTGGTTCATGGAGGCATATTATCAACCATCCTGGATGAAATTATGAGTTGGTCGGCCATATATTTGTTGAAAAAGCTGATCCTGACCAAATCCATGACAGCGGATTTTATCAAACCCGTGTACGTGGGGACGGAGCTTAAGGTTGAGGGGAGTGTTTTTGAAAAACAAGGAGATAGAGAAGTCGTGATGCAGGGCAGGATATACAATAAAGAAGGCGTTCTTTGCACGGAATCAAAGGGGACCTATGTCCTTCTCGAACCGAAAGTGGCAAAAAAGCTGAACATGATGAGCGCTGAAGCCATAAAAGATTTCGAACCTATACTTAAAGCGTAACCCAAGATTGTATACGAAAAGCGCTCGACCCCTTGCTTGCCGGGCGTAGCCGAAGGTGAAGCCTGGAATCCTCGAACCCTTTGCATCAACTAATCCAGAGAAGAATCTTAAAAGTTATTGACTACAGTCCGGAAATGTCCGATAATAACCCAAAAAATATCGGACTTTTCCGTAACTTTTAAGATGCTATTAGAAAAATGATGTCTTTTCAAATAGATGACTCCCTATCCATTGAGCTTCGAGAGCTTGCCCAAGCCACCGCCCGAAAGCATCAGACAGTGCTTTCAATAGGCAGTGAGGAATTGTTCTACACTCACCGAAACGTTCTGGTCAGCATGATAGGAGCCTCGACCCGAATCGAGAATGCGGTTCTTACTGATGCCGAGGTAGATTGGATAGATACCAAACTCACCGAGGACGGAAAAACAACAGCCTATCTCGACCAGCGTGAGTTTATTAAAGAAAAGTTGTCTGGAGATAAAGAGAGAAGCATAGACGAGGTTGCGGGATGCAGAGCTATGCTGCAGCTAATTTACACCCAGGCGCGCCGGTTCTTTCCTTTTAGCGAAACAACACTAAGAGCACTTCATAATGAGCTTCTTCAATATTACGCGCCTTCAGCACACTACCGAGGGAGCTACAAAACGGTTCCAAACAGCGTAATCAGAAAAAACGATGTTACAGGTGAAGAGTTATCAGTATTAGAGACATCTCCTCCCGGCCCGATCACCGAGAGCGCTATGAGGAATCTCATCGACTGGTATAATGGTACACTTTCTGTACATCCCTGGACTGTTGCCGTTGCGTCTGAATTTGTTTTTCGCTTTCTCGCTATCCATCCCTTCCAGGACGGAAACGGGAGAATCGGCAGAGGGCTTTTCATGCTCGCGCTCCTTCAAAGCCCGGATAAAAGCCTTCAAGCGATGGCTCCGTATCTTCCAATTGATCGGCATATCGAAAAACAGCGTGAAGACTATTACATCACACTCAGACGTTGCTCCGGCGGAAAATTTAATGCTGATCCCACAGCTTACAAGTACGAACATTTCCTTCGCTTCATGATCAAAGCAATCTCTCTCTCGCTCGATGATTTAGAGTTCTATCGTAATCGATATCGAGCCATAATAGACCTCTCGCCTGCGGCTGCAAAGGTGCTCGGTTGCTTCAAAGAACGCCCTGAGAATCGTTTGCAAAGACGCGTAATCATCAAAGACACAGGTCTTCCCCGCACGACAGTCACCGATGCCTTGCGCACACTCACAGAACGAGGCTTTATTCAGCGACTCGGTCGGGGAGCCGGAATTCGTTATCAACTGATATTCTAATTTATGGTTCTTCTCCAATTTAGTTGGAGAAGTGGGTTCGAGGATTCGAGGATTCAAGGGTTCAAGTGTCTATTTTACGCCGATCTTATGAATGCCTTAGACATTCACTCCCCTTAGCTGTAATATCAGATCGTATAGATCTTCTTTTAGGAAGTTTTCAGTTATCCTGAAAATGTCCAAAGAGAGTTTATAGAACTTATACCGAGCTTTTAACTGCCGTTATTTCATATAGGAAAATATGTACCATGCAGGGCGGACCATCCTGGATATCCCCTTAAAGAGTGTGAAGTGTTTACAATATTGACAATAACCCTTGCAATAATACATATCTCTTTAAATATAACCCTTGCTTTGTTACAATAATGTCTGTAATATGGTTATGCATTGTTACAAATCGGAGGGGAATTATGTTTCCAAGGGAATTTTTATCAAAGCTTGAGCAGTGGGCTGATTCAGAAGATCGAAAGCCTCTTGTTGTCCGTGGAGCCAGACAGGTTGGAAAAACAATGACAGTCAAAATGTTTGGCGAGCGTTTTGAAAGGTTTATTTATTTAAATTTGGATCTTCCGGGTGAGTCGGATATCTTTCGCCGCAGATTGCCTGTTCAGGAGACATTCCAGGCTATTATTATAAAATCACGGCTATCCCCGGTTAAAGGAAAAACTCTTCTTTTTATCGATGAAATTCAGAATTGTCCTGAAGCTGTGGAGATTCTCCGCTATTTCTATGAAGATTTACCTGAAATACACGTTGTTGCCGCTGGATCACTTCTGGAAATAGCCCTGCATGAACAGCACATTAGCTTTCCTGTGGGGCGGGTCGAACAACACTTCCTCTATCCTCTGACTTTCAAAGAGTTTCTGACTGCTATTGATGCAGGAGAAGCTGTCAAGGCTATCGATACAGTGCCTTTGCCGGGTTATGCATATGAAGCTTTGATGGATTATTTCCATCGGTATGCGCTTATCGGTGGAATGCCGGAAGTTGTTGCAGGGTATATCAAAAATAAGGATGTCACAAAGTTAAACGGGATTTATGGTTCTTTGCTGGTTTCCTATCAGGATGATGCCTCAAAGTACGCACGCAATCCCACCATGGCAACAATTCTTCGCCATTGCATTGAAACAGCACCGTTTGCAGCCGGCCAAAGAATAACTTTTTCCGGGTTTGGGCAATCGAATTACCGGTCACGTGAGGTGGGTGAAGCACTGCATACTTTACAAAGAGCAATGCTGATCAATCTGCTGTATCCTTCGACTTCCGTTGAAATTCCAATCATGCCCGATCTTAAAAAGTCCCCCCGCCTTCAACTGCTTGATACGGGGCTGCTGAACTACTTTGCCGGGCTCCAGGAACAGTATTTTTATCACGATAACCTGCATGCCTTTTATAAAGGACTGCTTGCAGAACATATTGTCGGACAGGAACTTATCGCAATAGAGTCCAATACCCGAAAGAAACGATGCTTCTGGGTGCGGGGAAAAAGCCAGTCACAGGCCGAGGTTGATTTTCTTGTACAGCACAAGGGGTATGTTGTTCCGGTTGAGGTTAAGTCAGGCAAGTCAGGCAGGCTGCGATCATTACATCAATTTATGGACAGATG
>DAOWEJ010000113.1 GCA_030638575.1 Deltaproteobacteria bacterium
AAATCGTAAGCTCAGAGTAATTCTTTAAAAAACTTATATTTGTAACTCAGGTTTAAAGTTCCGGGGTTCAGGGTTAAACAGATGAGTTGATAGCTGTTAAACTGATAAACTATGAGTTACCTGAGCTCATCATATCACTCAGGATACACCCAACCGTGAACTGTGAACCCTGAACCTCACAATCTGAGTAGAGTTACTTATATTTTTTATTCCCAGCCAGGCTAAATCAACTTTTTAAATTTCAGCGGCTTTCCGTAGAGCTTTTCATTATTCATGTTCTTTTTTATAAATTTATATAGCTCTTTGGAAGTTTTAAACTTTGTTTTAATCAAATCATTACTTATCCATCGCCAGGTTAATATTCCATCTTTGGAAAAAGAATATCTAAAAAACATAAAAGGTCTTTTATCTTTTTCATTTGAAGATATATACTGCACATTGCAAAAAGCCACGCCATCCACCATAATGGTATATGCCCGGCACAGGTAAACCTCGGCTGAAACAGACAAGTCCTTTTTTTCCCATAACTTATGTTTTACAAAGTATTCTCTGTCATTAAACTTTAAAATCACCATCTTGGCCGCCTCATTATTTTTCAATCCTATCGCTTTCCACCTTCCTATCAGCTTCGCATCAAAAACTGCATCCTTGACAGGAGCCATCGGTACCTCAGAATCGTAGCAGCCCGCTATTATAAATAAGACAGCCATCACCATAGTGGCTTTAAATAAAATTCTCATCTCTTTATCTCCTTTTTAAAACTTTGTATTAATCTATCCTTTTAAAAAACAGGACTTAAAGAGCATTCAGGTGATCCGGTTTATACGGTTTCGTAAAAAGTTCAAATTCAAGGCGTGTCCCGCTAAAGCGGGATAATCATGAGGCGTACTTATCGTACGTTGAATGATTACGAAATGTAGCACAACGTCCCGCTGAACTGAAGCGGGAGACTTTTTACGAGACCGTCATGTTTAAAAGACCCTCTTTCTCTCTTTCTCCTAAATAGCGCCATGAACCCTCGGAAAGCTTGCCCAGCTTTATATTTGAAATCCTTATCCTCTTTAGCCCGGTGACCCTGCCACCGACCTTTCTTATCATACGCCGTATCTGCCTGTTCTTCCCTTCTTTTAATATAATCCGAAATCGTTTTGAAGAAATCCTTTTTATCTTTGCCGGCCTGGTTTTTGTCCCCATCATGGGCATCCCTTTCTCCAGACTTCTAAGAGCGCCGTCGGTGATGTGGCTTGCCACAGTCACTTCATACTCCTTTTCATGGTCAAATGAAGGATGTGAAAGCCTGTGGTGCAGCCTGCCGTCATTGGTTAAAAGCAAAAGTCCGGTGGAATCCTTGTCGAGACGCCCTACCGGATAAATGCGCTCAGGAATGTCAACAAGATCGAGTACGATCTTTTCATCAGGATGATCGCAGCTTGTCACATATTCTTTTGGCTTGTTTAAAGCGATGTAAACCGATCTTTGATCTGCTTGAACAAGCGTTCCGTTAACTTCTATGCGATCGTTTTGCGGGTCAACCTTGGTGCCTAGCTCCGTAACAACTATCTCATTTACCTTAACCAGGCCATCTTTTATATACTCTTCACCCTTTCGCCTTGAGCAAAAACCGGCGCTGGAAAGATATTTTTGAAGTCGCATTAAAGGCATTTTATTACTTCAGGACACGGATTTTCACGGATAAACACAGATAATTACTCAAGTTTTGCGTCTTTATATATAGCACATTCTTCTACACTCGATATACAGTTCTGCAACTTAAGCAATTGTTGATATTTCCTAAAAAGCCGTATTAATTTAGTCTATTGAAAAACATGCTCAAATGAGCATTCAGGTGATCCGGTTCCCATTTAAATATTCAAAGGTTTCTCAGCTTCTGTAGTCCGCATTTATCCTCACATACTCCACGGAAAAATCACACGTAAAGATCGAAGCCAATCCCTGCCCCATATTCAAATCGACAGATATGGCAAACTCGTCTCTTTTGAGAATCTTTGCAGCCTCCTCCTCGGCATTTTCTCCGCACCACATACCGTTTTTTGCTATCATAACATCATCGAAAAAGATATCGGCTTTGTACGGGTCTATCTTAACCCCTGCCCTGCCTGCTGCAGCAAGTATTCTTCCCCAGTTGGCATCTTCTCCGAAAAGGGCTGTCTTTACGAGATTTGAATTGGCAACTGTGTCTGCAATCTTATATGCGTCTTTGTTTGTCAGGGCACCCTTTATCATAATCTCAACGAGCTTTGTTGCACCTTCTCCGTCTTTAACAACCATTTTGGCAAGATTTGTCAGAACCTCATCCAGCACAATTTGAAAAGATTCCTTATGAGCCGAATTTTTAACCCTTGCTTCGGACAAACCGTTAGCAAGAACAAGTGTTGTGTCGTTTGTACTTGTATCGCCATCAACAGTAATCCTGTTAAAAGATTTATTCGTTGCAGCTAAAAGTGACTCCATTAATATATCATCGAGTATATTTATATCGCTCACAACAAAACATAGCATGGTAGCCATGTCCGGGCGAATCATCCCGGAACCTTTGGCAACACTGGCTACTGTATATGGCTTTCCTTCTATCTCCCCCTGTCGGCTCACCACTTTCGGCCCTGTATCGGTGGTCATTATCGCCTCTGCAAGATCAGCCAAACCATCTGGTTTAGCAGCTCTTACAAGATCCGGAATTGCAGCTTCGATTTTTCCTGCATCAAGCGGCTGCCCTATGACGCCTGTTGATGCTACCAGCACCAGGTCTTCGGATATTCCAAGCCCTGACGCCGCAAACCTTGCCGTTGAAACAGCATCACGCATTCCCTGATCTCCGGTGCAGCAATTGGCATTTCCGCTGTTTACGATAACCGCCTGGCAAAGACCCGATTTTATTCGTTCCCGATCAAGTAGAACCGGTGCTGCCTGAACCAGGTTTTTTGTAAATACTCCTGCAACAGTTGCCGGAACCTCGGAGTAAATCAGCCCAAGATCCTTCCCGCCGTTTTTTTTAAGCCCTGAAGCAACCCCTGCTGCCTTGAACCCTTTGCATGTTATATTCTCCATATTTTCACCTATATATTTGAGGGGCGGGGAGTTTCTCCCCAAAGGCCTTTTTGTTGAACCGTTAGCACTTTACTGATTGTCATCTGTTCGCCTGGGGAATAACCCAATAGCCCGTGCAAGCCTTAACAAATGAGAATAGTACTCCGTACACGCCCCCTATCCTTTGCGTTAAGCCAATACAGGCAGAGACGATCATCGCCTCCATGGGAATCTGTCTGCTGGGGCTGGCTCAAATCTAATCTCAGCGAGATAGCTGCCGTACAAAAGTGCCCCGATAATAATGTTAAGGCTTGCACGGGCTATTGGGTTATTCCCCAGGCGAACAGAGCAGAGATTGAAAAACTCCCCGACCCCTCATATATTTATACCTTCGGCAAGTTCAGTCTCTAACCTTGAACTGTGAACCCAAGCAGTTACAAACTTTGTATTGATTTCATGTTTGCATCTATAATATCATTAAAGAAAAAGCAAAATATTTAAAGTGATGTATTTATTTAGCCTATTGAAAAATATACCAAAATGAGCATTCAGGTGATCCGATTTTAAGGTGGGTCGCTGTTTGAAGGTATTAGTAAGCGTTAAGAAAGAACTACAAACAAGCACATTTTATATGTAAAGCCAAGAATATGCTGGTTTAGCAAGTTTTTTATAAAAAGATTGCACCTGTTCTTTCTTTACGCTCACTTATGCCTGAGTTCGACACATCTTAAAATCGGATTATCTGAATGCGGCTTTTCATAACGCTAAAATGTTACAAAGTGATATAGATTAATGCCTGTATCCTGGTCATCGTTGTTTATCCTGTCTAAAAAAAAAATGATGAAAAATTTTAAAATAACAATCGAATACGACGGAACTTCCTATCATGGCTGGCAGCGGCAAAAGAATGAACGCACAATTCAGGAAGAAATCGAAAAAGCTCTTTTAACCATGACAGGGAAAAAGACAGTTCTGACCGCTTCCGGCAGAACCGATGCAGGCGTACATGCACTCGGACAGGTAGCAAATTTTACTTGCGATACCGACCTTTCTCCCCAAGCCTTCCAAAACGGGCTCAACAGTCTTACCAAAGATGATATTGTTATTATCTCATGCGACATTGTTGATGAAAATTTTCATTCACGTTTTGATGCAAAAAGCAAAACCTATCACTATAAAATATTAAACCGCAACCTTCCTGCCGCCATTGACAGGCAATATGCATGGTTTATAAGGAAAAGGAAAAGGCTCGATCTGGATGCCATGGGCAGGGCGATCAGCCATATTATCGGAACACACGATTTCAAAGCGTTTGAAGGATCAGGAAGCCCCAGGTCTCACACTACAAGATGTATTATAAAAGCAGATATTGTTGAACAGGGCAATGGGCTTATGATTTTTGAAATAGAAGCGAATGGTTTTTTAAGGTTTATGGTGCGGAATATTGTAGGAACTGTCGTTGATGTAGGGCTTGGTAAAATTACATCAGGCGATTTTAAAAAAATACTCCTTTCAAAGGATCGCTCCAGAGCCGGTGCAACTGCCCCCCCGCAGGGTTTATTTTTAATGAATGTGAAATATTAACCCTACAACGACATTTATCGCTAACTATAATGCGCCTTTTTTAACTTGTTTGTTTGGTTATCACGTAAGTGTTCCGTGTTACGAGTTGCGGGTTTAAAATCCAGATGAACGTTCCGATTAATAACACGAAACGCGCAACCCGTAACCGGCAACAATATCGCATGACAAAAAAAGAAGCTGCTGCTAATTAAAGCTGGCAAGTTGCGTTGCCGGGTTAATTCTTTCTCATCTTCATTTTCTGCACCTGCTCGTTATAGAATGAAATAACCTCCCTTCTTCTCAGCATTCCTATAAGAATACCATGATCGTCGTCCTGAACAACAGGAAGACTGTCTATATTTTTTATGGTAAATTTCTTAAGTACGGAATTCAAATCGTCGGAAGGGGTGGTAACAATCATATCAGAGGTTCCTATGTCCTTCACCATGACCAGCTTTTCTATTTCGCTTGAAAAAAGAACCCCCCGGATATCATTAATGGAAAATATGCTGGCAAGTCTTTCTTTTTTGTCCATCACCGGAAAATAGTGCTGCTTTGTTTCGGAAAAATACTTTTTAAAGTCGGAAAACA
The DNA here is from genome assembly GCA_030638575.1 of Deltaproteobacteria bacterium. GTDB lineage: Bacteria > Desulfobacterota > Desulfobacteria > Desulfobacterales > JAUWMJ01 > JAUWMJ01. Next base: position 5,200 of record DAOWEJ010000113.1, read on the forward strand.
GCATATCCTCTGGAATCATTTTTACCTTCTTAACATGTTCCGTCAAGTCTTTTACTTTTATGGTTTGGAGGATATCCACAAAAAAATCGCCCGTATGTGCCGGAGAATCTATCTTGCTTTTAACCTGCTTTTCGTAAATAGTCCATTTCTGTGCTGCAAGGTAAGATACCGAACATACAAGAAGGCTCGGAAGAAGCAGGTGATATGAATTTGTCATTTCACTGACAAAGATAATTGTCGAAATCGGGGTGTTTGAAACAGCAGTAAAAAAACCTGCCATGCCTACAATAACAAAAGCTCCCGGCTCGGTCACAATCCCCGGCATTATCTGGTGAAACACTTTCCCCACAACACCGCCCATTGCACCGCCTATTACAATGGACGGACCGAATACCCCACCGCTTCCCCCTGACCCTATGGAAAATGAAGTTGTAAGAACTTTGCCGATTGCAAGGGAGAGTAAAAAGGGAATTGTCAGTTCATTATTAATCGCCATCTGGGCAAAACCGTAGCCGAAAGCCAGACATTGACTCCAGTAAAAGCCTATAAGACCGGTACAAAGTCCGCCTATAGCCGGCTTTATATGGTTGGGAATTTTAATGGCTTTAAAAAGCCTGGTTACTCCATAAAAAGACTTGATATAAAAATAACCGACACCAACAAGGACAATAGATAGAACAACATATGGACCCAATTCCAATGGATTGCGAAATTTAAAAGCCGGCGACTCAAATAAAGACCCCCATCCAAATACGAGACAGAAAAGGCAGTAAGCAACAACTGAAGATATTCCGGCAGGTATGATTACTTCGGACTCGAACTCGGGATCTCTGTATAGTACTTCAGCAGCAAAAAGTGCGCCTGCCAGTGGTGCCCTGAAGATACTGCCAACCCCGGCGCCTATCCCCGCAGCCATCATTATCCTGCGCTCCCTGGCAGACAGCTTTAGTTTTGTTGCCAGAAATGAACCGAAACCAGCCCCGATCTGGGCGATGGGCCCTTCCCTTCCCCCTGATCCGCCTGTTGTCAGAGTAATTGCGGAAGCAATGGTTTTGATAATGGGAACTCTCCCACGGATAAATCCCCCTGTTCTGTGATAGGCATTTATAGCTGCATCCGTACCGTGCCCCTCTGCTTCAGGGGCGAAAGTATATACAAGCCATCCGCTCAAAATTCCGCCGAATGCCGGAAGAAAAAGAAGAATCCAGCGGTTAAAGGTTGTATTGGTGGGAGTAAGTAAATGATGTTCGCCGGCAGGGGCAGGCGGCCTGTAGCCTGCCATAAAATCCATAAAATAATGGCTCCCAAGCTGGCACAGATAATGAAAAGCAACTGAGCCAAGTCCGGCAATTATACCGATTATGATAAAATAAACAGTCCATTTGCCCGCCCTTGCAATACTAGCAGACCTGTCCTTTCCGACAAAGGCTTTAATACTATTTTTTATTCGATCTATCATTATAATAAATTAATCGCGAAACCTCAACAACATGAAAACAGGTCTTAATAAAAATATTTATTTCGTGCTTTCCCTCTTTCGTGTTTTCGTGACTATTTTTTAATCTTTAATCGTAAAATAAAGAATTTGTTAATAATGGGAGGCAGTTTCAAAATGTTCAATTTCGAAGTCTCCGCTTATCTGTTCGAGATCAAGGAAGGCGATCCACCTTAGGCGGATTAACCACAGGTCCGCCTGAGGCGGATCGAGGATTAAAATTTGAGCCTGACGCTGATATCGGACAAAAAGGACGTTTTGAAATTGGCTCATGAGCTAAACCAATAAATCCTGAACCCCCTGCAGGATAATGTCGAACATCTCCTGTATTTCATTCTCTTCTACGCACGAAAAAGCAACCCTTAAATTCTTATCGTCTATGGAAATAAGCCCGACGCCGTATTTATCCAGAAGATGAACTCTTAGTTTTTCAGCATTAACCGACTTTAATTTAATGCACATGAAATAGCCTGAATTAAAAGGGTGAACGTCCCATGCATCCTTGTACTTTGTATCCTCTAGCACTTCTTTTACACGCTCTGCCCTTTTCTTTAGTATCATAAATTTTTCTTCTTTTTCAGCCGGGTATTCATCGCTGAGCATGGACCTTAGTACGATGGACTGGCTCAGGTGAGACGCGTTCGATATGTTGCCCCTTACGCTCCCTGCTGTCTTCTTTTCAAGGGCCTCATATACCGGCGCAGAGTCACCTTCAATTTTACATCCATATGAAATAAAACCGACCCTCAAACCCCACACAAAGTTCTCCTTGGTGCACCCGTCTAGTTTTACTGCAAGAAGCCTGGAATTTTTTCCGCAGAGTCTTGCAAAAAGAGATTCTTTTATTGATTCTTCTTCATAAAAAAGCCCGAAATAGGAGTCATCAGTAACAGCAAGAATGTTCGTTCCTGCTTCGGCCTGCTCTTTGAGGATTTCGACAATACGATTTCCCTCTTCTTCCGTCACGGTATACCCGCTGGGGTTATGCGGAAAGTTTAATATTACTGTGAGCTTTTTGTGCTGCCCTGCTTCCTGCCTAATCTTGTCCTCAAAAGCTTTAAGATTAAATTTCCCGGTTTCCGTAAACACTGAATACCGGCTTATCTTCGCACCTTTCCTGACATCTAAAATCATATTATAGTTACCCCACATCATGTCAGGCAAAATAACCACGTCCCCGGCATTGATCCAGATATCGGCAAAAACACTGACCCCGTGGGTAATGCCGCATGTAACCACTGGAAGGGAGATTGTTTTGCCCGAGAGGGAAGGATTTTTCTCAAATACTGATTCCCGCCATTTCTTCCTCAGCGCAGGAATACCGAAAGACGGCGCATATGTTAATGATTCTTCCGGCCGGATATCGTTAATTGCAGCCATAACCGAATCAAACCGCATCGTTTGGCCGTTTTCCTTTGCTATTCCTATGGTTGCGTTGATCTTATGGGCTTTTTCTTTTGCTTCTGCGCCCTGGCTCAGTATCCCCTTTGGGAAAAAGAGTTTTTTGCCGACGTCGGACATCATCTCCAGTAAAACAGGATTGCCCTTTTCAATATCCTGGTTGAGTTGTTTTGCGATTGGATTCATGGATACAACCTCCCTTAATGGGTACTATTTTCAAAATGCAGGAAAAAAGATAATGACTGCAAACACCAAACATAACAAATTGAGACCTTTGAAAAATGCTCAATTTTGTTCGGAACTTCTTACAGCTCAGACATGAAAAATGTCAAGGGAAAAGAGGCTTAAAATCAGTAAAATAAGAATATTGCTATGGATAGGTTGCGGATAAAAGTACCCCGCTCTGTAGATGAGCGGGGTTTACCTGAAGATCGAAAGGAGCATTATCTATTTCCTCTCTTGGACGCCTTAAGCGGATTGATCTTTGCTTTTGAGCCGTTAGATTCCGAGGAAACATGAGTTGCCATGTTGCATTTTCCCACTTTCCACTTCAACCCAGGATCAGGACATGCTGTGCAGAACCAGCCGGAAGAAAACTCGGAACTGCGGTTGCAACCATTACACTGCTCAATAATCTCGTGGCAAATCCCGCCGTTGTACGAACACCCATTGGCTGTCATAAAAGGGCATTCCATACCTTCTCTGATTGTTGTACAAACCAATTTAACCACCTCCTTTGCAAATAATAAAAATCTTAAAAAAAGGTCGGGGGACCAGTCTCCCCGACCTGAATAAAAAATAGGGATTTAGAAAAACCGCCGGAATATAATCAGGCAATCGCATCTTGTCAATAAAATTTTTTCTTATTTTTTTTACAGTCTGTTACAAACAAACTTTTAATCATCGAATCTGACAGGAATTGATTTTTTACGGGAAGATAAGGTAAAAACCAGATCAAAACCTGAATTTTACAAACAAGTTTTTAAGAAATGCTCATTGAAATGCATAAAGAATTTGAAACACATAATTATCAGGAAAGTCGTGCCAAGCTATAATCACTGTTCAAGGCCCGACCCCAATTCCAATCAAAGCATTTAGCCCGCCAGTCGGAGCCGACAGGCGGAGATCCCGGCTTTTTCGGGGGTAGGGCTTATACTGTAGATAAGCGGCTGTCTTATCTTTATCCGCCTCCGGCGGGTTATGCCCGCCCACCAACCCGTAAAGGATGGGGTCATTTTTATAGCAATAAAAAACATAAGGCAGTAACGCTTAGCACGCTACTGCCTTATGTTTATGATAGTTGTTTACTTAATTATGGACGTCCCGAACTCAGAAAAATATAACAAGAATATGTGCCTTAAATCAGTTTCCATCTTTAGAGCTTATTACTCCGCTTGTCAAGCTTAAATGGCTAAAATTAAAAATCATGGTGTATAAAGAGATCATGAATAAAAAATATGATAATAAAACAGGGGCTTTTATGGATAATGAGAGTCTTGGCGAACGTATTGGCAAACTTAGAAAGGACAAAAAGCTTACACAAGCAGAACTGGCACAACAAGTTAATGTCGGCCAAAAATTAATCTCTGACTATGAATTGAACAAATTACGACCAAACTATGAAATAATTATTAAGTTGGCACTGGCTTTAGAGATAACAACAGATGAGCTTTTAGGCCTAAAAAATATTAAGACCAATGGGAAAAACAAACCAAGCAAGAAGATTATTCGTAGAATGGAAAAAATTGGAACGCTTCCTGTTAGTCAGCAAAAATTCATTCTAAGAACTCTTGACTCTCACCTTAAAGCACTTGAAAAATAATGCGGTGCGGCTGCGGATCGGCTGTAATCTGTTTTTATACCCGCAGCCGGTCTTTATTTTAATTCCCACCCAACCCGGTTTTGTGCAGGCTCGAAGGACGGGGCTGTCATGCTTTGATGCACTGCTACATATTGGGTCCTTTTATCGGACAGAATTTTTTCTATTATAATAGCTGCGGTAAAATGCCGTCCGATAAGGCTTCAATATGTAGCCCGTCACAAATCCCGCCAGCCCCTTGAGCTTCGCAGCACAGAGCGCATCAGGACCAGCGGCCCTGCTTCCTGCGCCCCTAAAAAGGATAAAAACGATTAAAGATAAAATCTTCAACCACCTCGACTTCTGTCAGGAGTGAAAACGCGGCCCCTTTGTCTTGTTATACCTGATGAAAAAGAACAGCTATTTCGCCTCCTGTTTGTTCTGAACCTATTACGTTAACAAAAAACTTCTTATCAGGAAATTTATCTGTCAATCGCGCTTTCCACATAGTCGCCAAGATTTTTGCTAAAATTAAATCTTCTTCATCTGTGGTATCTTCCATGCGTGCACCAAAAATAGACGGTACTTCTATGGTGTTAAATGATTTTTCAACTTTATGACGATCACCTTTATATCGCATAACTGCATCATTCAATCTTTTGAGGTCACTTTTATCTTCAAAAGTACTCTCTAAGAAAACCATATTATCAATTTCAATAAATTCTGGCCAAAATAGCTCAGAAAAAAGTAGACCCATAATTGGTGATGTAAATCGATGAATAAAATCCATTGGACCAAACTTTTGAGTGTTTTTTTCCTTAAAAAAGGATCTATATCGATCGGCTGAAATTCTACTCATTTTATTAATATCCCTTAGGTAGTTCATCTGGTTTAGGGGCTCGAGGAACTTTTGGCGGCGATCCGGGGCCTTTGCCTGGTTTTGGTTCTAATATCAATGGTGGTTCCTGCCCCCCATGCGGCCCACCTGTCCCCCTAAACCTTTTAACGGGATTGCTCTGTGCATCAAATTCAGTGTAACCTTGCACTCTGCCAGCATTATCTCTCTTAAATACTGTATGTGGTCCTTCAGCTTTGGGATCAGGCCCCAACTTTTTTACTCTCGTTGTCTTCTTTGGGGCAAGCGGGGAAGCTTCTGATTTAAGTAATTTACTGGCTCCGAGTAAAAGCTTACCTCCCTTTAATGCCCCGGCACCTAACATATAAGGAACAACTTTATCTACACGTTTAAGATGATTTTCATATTGTGTTTGCCGCTCTCTTCTCCCTGCTAATTCATTTCCACCCGCCCCTCGTGTCCACTGTTTGTTCCCTTCAGACTGAAAACCACCTGAGCCTAAATCATGGTTATCTTCATCATCGTAATGACCTGTCGGATCTATGTATTTTAAAGGATTGTTTCTAGCATAGGCATAGCGGTTCAACTTCTGCGGATCATACCAATCCTGGTCGACACTATCCGCTGAGATAAAAAGCGCAACAACCGGATCATACATCCTGGCGTCGTAATTATACAATCCGGTTTCGGTATCTTTTTCCTGGTCCGTATAGAACTAGATACGCCTTTTAGCCCCATAGAGCTGTTTTTTACCCCAATGGAACCTTTCTCATATCAAAGAACCGGCTTATACCTTATGGCATTATCAGCTTAAATTCAAGCTGTTATTGCAGTTAAAAAAGAAAAGGCAGTAACGCTATGCCCACTACTGCCTCATGTTTATGATAGGTTTTTATTTTGTTGCGTATGGCCCTGTTGGGTTCTCTAATAGGAATAAAGCGACTTATCAATATATCAAGGATGTCCCGCATTTTATAATGGGTTTTCATTTATCATTGTATCCAAAAAACCGATTTAATTTGCTGAACACCAAGAAGCAGGCCAAATTTTATGATGGGTAATTGGGTAAAATGTTAGATAGGAATTTGGTAAATTATATTTATTTTTTAGCAAATTCCATATCAATGTCATCATCAGAAGGAATCTTGCCTTTTGAAAAAATTTTTTCGATTAATTCTATTGCAATATTACCTACAAAAATCATTTGTCCTAAAGTCATAGAAATTTTTGATGTTTTTTTTTCTTCTAAATGTAAATCATGAACTATTGCTAAATTATCATTATCATCAAATGCAAATCTACATCCTAAGCATCGATGTTGAAGTTTTAAAATAAATTTTGGAATTAAAATAGACCATTTTGATTTTTTTAGATCCTCATCCATATAAAGCAATTGGGCAATATGAACCCAATCTTCCAAAGGCCAGTAATTGAATTCATCTGTTCCCCCTTCGTTAGTTATTATAGCATTTCCTTTTTTTAGTACATAACTATACCCAAAACGATCTAAACCTTTTAGTTCTTCAAATTTATCTATTTCTTTACTTACCATATTCTCTCCAAATTATTTTATTTTATGCCAAAGATGTCCTTTTTTTTGTTTAAGATGACCATGAGAGGGACCGCCCTGGTGTCCTGGATCTTGTCTCCCACCTCCTCTTTTTGCTTTACTTTTTGATGTAATTACTCCACCACGCTTGCCATATTTTGAAGCTTCTTGATTTGCATCAGATCTTTTAATTTTGTTACCTTCTTTAGGCGGCCCCGATTGACCTTTCTTTAATTTTCTTGCACTATAAACATCACCAGCCTTCTTCCCGGTACCTGGGATTGGTGAACCCTTTGAAGCTGTAGCATTAGCTTTAGCAGCGGAAGCAGTCTTTGGACCAGCCACACCAGTCGGCAGGCCAATCCCTGGAATCCGGCCAGTTGCGATAGAAAGAGCAAAGGTTAAAGTATTAAAACGAAGCCGAAATGATTTCCCAATTCTTATATCAACAATCGATCTTATTTTTTGGGGCGGCTTATTAACGATCTGTCTTGATACTGGATCAAAATAAGAAGCTTGGCGGAAGTCGTGTCCATCAGGATCAACATACTTCAGCGGATTATTCCGGCAATACGCATACCTGTTCAAACTCTGAGGATCATAAAAATCCGGCACCACACTATCCGCGGAGATAAAGAGCGCAATCACCGGATCATACATCCTGGCGTCGTAGTTGTACAGTCCGGTTTCGGTATCTTTTTCCTGGTCCGTATAGAACTAGATACGCTCTTTATCCCCATAGAGCTGTTTTTTACCCCAGGGGAACCTTTTTCATATCAAAGAACCGGCTTATACCTTATGGCATTATCAGCTTAAATTCAAGCTGTTATTGCAGTTAAAAAAGAAAAGGCAGTAACGCTATGCCCGCTACTGCCTCATGTTTATGATAGGTTTTTATTTTGTTGCGTATGCTCTGTTGGGGTCTCTAATAGGTATAAAGCGACTTATCAATATATCAAGGAGCGTCCCGCAACCTGCTCATAGCTTTGCAACATTTACGCCCCAAAAAGGATGGAATCGATTTTATAACAATTAAAAAGAAAAGGCAGTAACACTAAGCCCGCTACTGCCTTATGTTTATGATAGTTATTTACTTAATTATGGACGTCCCGGAACCCAAGCAGGAGGATATGGTTTGATGTGACC
>DAOWEJ010000015.1 GCA_030638575.1 Deltaproteobacteria bacterium
ATATCGGAAAAGGTTATAGAGGAAATTAATAAGAGTAAAGAATGACCGGGTTTCGCGTTACGTGTTGCGGGTTACGGGTTATGCACTTTTTACCTTAAACCCCGCAACTCGTAACACGTAACAAGGGTTTTTTTTCGCTTCTTTGTTCCACTGAGACCTTTGAAAAATGGTAATTTTTGTTCGAGTTCAAGGAAGGCGAATATTTCAACCACAGGAATATATTAAATATTTCGAGGATTGGAATTTGAGCCTGACGCAGAAATCGGGCAAAAAGTGCCGTTTTTCAAAGGTCTCAACACAATGTTTGAAAAATGTGGCCTTTTCAGAGTAAAAAATACCATACTGGATTAGAACGGGACTGTTGAGTGTTTGGCGTTACGGGATACGGGTTATAAAAAAGGATTATTTCCGATTAACAACTCGCAACTCGTAACTCGATTCGTCATGTTGCCTGAGAGTGACAACAAATTGTCGATATGCCTAATCTCCCTGACCGGCCATATAATCATCATATAGGCCTTCAATAAAGCCTTTATGCTTGGCTTCTTCCTGGGCCAGCACCTTAAACAGTTTGATAACATTTTGATTATCTGCTTTTTGCATAAGATCATTGTACAGCTTCAGTGCTTTTTCCTCTTTCTTCATGGCAAGTCTTAATATGTCCGTATAGTGCATACCCTTTTCATATTCAATATCTACTAAATAATCGCTCCGTTTTATATCTGTTATCCATTCAAGTTTATATTCAGAGATTTTTTCTTGATTTATGCTGAAATCTTCAAGCATAGCCTGGTGTTTTCGCTCTTCTTTTGCAAATTCTTCAAAAGTTTCCCTGGTTCCTGAAAAGGCTTCCTGCTTGCTTATTTCTTCATAAAATTTCACAGCTTCCTTTTCCTTTTCGATTGCGTAATTAATGATTTCTTCAATTGAATTAAAATTCATAACAATCTCCTTTCATAAAATAGATGCTTTTTGGCGTTATTCGTGAATAAATTTATTTTGCCCTGAAAAACCTGGTCCTTTGGGCCAGGATTCTTTACTCCTCTGTGGGTGCATAGTAACACCTTTTTGGAGACATTATCTTCCCCTGTTTTTTCAGACTGCTGATTATCTTGGAAACCTCTTTGCTTTCTTCTCCAATCATTTTTGCCACATCACCAGGTCTTACGGGTTTTCCTGCTTTTTTCATTGCAGCAAGAACTTTTTTCTCCATTCTTTGCCTCCCAACCCGGATAAGCCGGTTGTAAATCCCGATTAATCGGGGGATAAAATATAATGGTATGTTTTTAGCTTTTTCAGAATGGGACACGGATTACATAGATATATTATTTTTTTTCTGCTATGGCAAGAGAAGAACCAACATTTTAAAAACCCGTGTAGATCTGTGTAAATCCGAGTCCTATATTCAAAGGATTAATCTTTATATTGCAAAAACACAGAAATTAGAAAACAAATCATGTTTTGTTACGCAGCATTAAGCTGCTCTTGAAGCCAATCTTTTACTTCGCCTTCGATTGAATATACGCCTTTATAGTGGCCGTTTGTTTTTATAAATCGTCTTTTTAAGTTGCTCGGCATATCTATTTTTGCGAGTTCTTCCGCATCTTCAGAATTGCGTCTGATAAGATAAATAACCGGGCTTTCTTTCCAGGTGTTTACAACAAAATAATGAGTTTCATCCTCTTTAGACCGGATTACGTAATTTCCGCCGGCCCAGTTATTACCCCATTCAAGATATAATCTGACAGCTTCTTCAGGTGTCATGTCCCAATCTATGGAATTTATAAGGTCTTGATTGTTTTTAATATCATTTAATATCATCATGGTATTTTATCTCTTAATTGAATTTGTATAAAATCATCAGGAATGATTTTATCCAAAGCAATAAATGTGCCATATCAATTTCGGCAGTAATAGCAGAATAGTTCAGCATCATAGTCTGACTTGTTGAACTTTATGCAAAGACAGCCTTGTAAGTTAAACAGCAGTTTTGTATTATGAGACAGTTTTGTCCCAAGATTTTTATTATAGAGTCGAACTTTGGCATGGATTTTGTAATACCTAAAGCTGCGTAACTTTAAATGACTGATACAGGATGTAAAAAATGAGTATTGATATAACAGTTAGGATTGGTGGCGAAGCAGGCCAGGGAATACAGACGGTGGGGCATCTATTAGCTTTTGTTTGTCAGGAAGCCGGTCTGTATATAATGGCTATTAACGATTTTGAGTCCAGGATAAGAGGGGGCCACAGTTTTTTCCAAATACGTATCTGTAATAAACCAGTGCACGCGCCCCATCACAAAGTGCATCTGCTTGTTGCATTAAATCAGGAGACTTATGACTTACACAAAAAAGAGCTCGATTCCGACGGGCTTGCCGTTATGGACAAAAAGGAAGAATCTGTGGAAGAAAACATCCTGACGGTTCCCTTTGGCGATCTTGCAAAGGAAGCCGGAGGAAAGATCTTTTTAAATACAGTTGCAGCCGGTGTTTGCCTTGCACTTTTAGGAGCACCTCTCGAGCTTTGTAAGAGCGTTCTTGCAAAACAATTTGGGGAAAAAGGTCCGGATGTTCTTGAAAAAAATTATCGTGCAGCCGAGTTAGGTTACCAGGCAGTGAAAGATGTATCATTTAAATGGGCATTTGAGTGGAAACCGGATACTTCCAAAGGATCACTCATTGACGGTTCCAAGGCAGTTGCCCTTGGTGCTCTTGCAGGCGATTGCCGTCTTGCGGCTTTTTATCCCATGTCTCCGGCCACCGGCATCATGGCTCATCTCACCTCATTTTCAGACCGCTTTCCCCTTGTAGTTGAACAGGCGGAGGACGAAATTGCCGCTGTTAATATGATAATTGGGGCGGCTTTTGCGGGAGTAAGGGCAATGACATCCACATCCGGAGGAGGCTTCTGCCTGATGACGGAAGGTCTGGGGCTCGCCGGTATTACGGAAACCCATATTGTCATTGTCGATGCTCAGAGGCCGGGTCCGGCAACAGGTCTTCCCACACGTACAGCCCAGGGGGACTTACATTTTGTAATAAGGGCTTCCCAGGACGATTTTCCGAGATTTGTTTTTGCTCCCGGAACACCGGACGAAGCTTTTGAAATAACATCCAGGGCTTTCCATCTTTCAGAAAAGTATCAGGTGCCTTCAATCATTCTCATCGATCAATATCTTGCCGACTCTCTTTTTACTACGGAAAAAAGATTAACAGCACCTGAATATGTAGAACGGTTTATAGTCCAAGATGATGATATAGAAGATCCTACAGAATATAAACGGTTTGCCATTACAGCTAACGGAGTTTCTCCGAGGGCCCTGCCATGTGCCGGTAAGGCCCGGGTTGTGATATCGAGTGATGAACACAGTGAAGACGGGCATATCAGCGAAGCCATTGAGGATCGAATCAGTATGGTCGACAAGCGTAATGCAAAGGTCCCATACATGATAAAAGAAATGAATCCTCCAAAAGAATACCATGGTGAGTCCGGAATACTCCTTGTGGGCTGGGGTTCCACCAAAGGGGCAATAAAGGAAGCAGTCGACCTGTTAAGGGGAGAAGGAATAGATGTCGGTTGCCTGAATTTTATGGATTTGTGGCCCCTTCCATCCGACAAAGTAAAGACAGCTCTCAATAAAGGAAAAAGATTTTTTGTGGTTGAACAGAATTCTACTGCCCAGTTTGGCCAGCTAATAAGGGAGCAGACAGGGCTTGTCCATTCAGGAGCTATATTGAAATATGATGGTAGACCGATTTGCCCAAACGAAATTGTTGAAGGCTTTAAACAATTTGAGAGGTGATGTATGGTAAGTATCAAGGATTATGAATCATCTTATAAAAATCATTGGTGTCCCGGATGTGGTAATTTCGGAATTTTGGCAGCAATGAAAGATGCCCTTGTCAACTTGGAAATCCATTCGGAACAGTTGCTTATCATATCAGGCATCGGTCAGGCAGCCAAAACGCCACATTTTTTAAAATGTAACATGTTTCATGCCTTGCACGGTCGTGCTCTACCCCTTGCAACAGGTGCCAAGATGGCAAATCATAACTTAAATATACTTGTCAATTCAGGTGACGGTGACTGTTACGGTGAAGGTGGCAACCATTTCATGCATGCCATAAGGCGGAATGTTGATCTTACCCTGTTAGTCCACAACAATAAGATCTATGGCCTAACAAAGGGTCAGGCTTCACCAACATCAGATTTTGGCATGGTCACACCTCTGCAGCCCTATGGTGTCATTTCGGAATCCTTTAACGGCATGGCAGTAGCGCTTTCTCTTGGTGCCGGGTTTGTTGCGCGCGGATTTTCAGGTAATATGGAGCATCTTAGCAGACTAATACAGGAAGGAATGAAACATAAAGGATTTAGCCTGATAGATATCTTGCAAC